>JBJTBO010000467.1:0-13695 GCA_046091445.1 Planctomycetaceae bacterium
AGGACGCCAGTACGATAGTCGATCCCGGGTGCCACGGCGGCCCGCCGGCGGGAGGATCGTGGCGCGGCGGGCGTCCCGGACCCGCATGATGTCCGTTTCGTGAGTGCCCGTGTCGGTGCCGCATCATCCACCGGGTCCGGCCACCTGGCGTCTGCGGACGACATCACTGCCGCTGACCGTCGGCACGGGCGACCGCCGGCCGCTCGTGATGGGGATCGTCAACGTCACGCCCGACAGTTTCTCCGACGGCGGACGGCACCTCGATCCGGGAGCCGCGGTCGCCCACGGGCTCCGGCTGGTCGCCGAGGGCGCCGACATGCTCGACGTCGGTGGCGAGAGCACGCGACCGTTCGCGGAGCCCGTCGACGCGGACGAGGAGTGGCGTCGTGTGGGCGAGGTGGTGCGTCGCCTGGCCGCCGCGGGGGGCGTGCCGGTATCGATCGACACGTCGAAGGCCGCGGTCGCGCGGCGCGCCCTCGACGCGGGCGCCGAGATCGTCAACGACGTCACCGGCCTCGAGGGGGACCCGGCGATGCCCGCCGTCGTGGTGGCCGCCGGTGCCGGAGTCTGCGCGATGCACATGCGCGGCACGCCCCGCACGATGCAGATCGATCCGCGGTACGACGACGTCGTCGCCGAGATCCGCGCCTACCTCGCCCTCCGACGCGACGCGCTCGTGGCGGCCGGTGTCGCACCCGAGCGGATCTGCCTCGATCCCGGCATCGGATTCGGCAAGACGCACGACCACAACATCACGCTCATGCGGCACGCCGATCGGTTCCTCGACCTCGGTGCCCCGATCCTCGTCGGTCACTCGCGGAAGGGTTTCCTCGGCAAGGCGCTCGAGCGCCGCCAGGGCCGGCCGGCGACCGTCGAGGAGCGCGACGCGCTGACCGCCGCGACGGCCTGTGGCCTCGCGGCGGCCGGCGTGCACGTGATCCGGGTCCACGCGGTGGGACTCGTCCGGGCGGCGCTCGACGTCAGCCCGGCGTCCAGATGACCTTTTTTTCGCCGGACGGCGGATCCTGGCGGGCACTGCCTCCAGGGGTCCAGATTCCGCCGGCCTCGGGCGCCGCCGTGCCCGTCACGGCAGGGGCGGCGCGCGGCGCACCGCCTCCGGCCGCCGCGAGCGCCGACAGGTCGATGCCGGCCTCGGCGAGCACCTCGGCGAACGCCTGCAGCACCTGCGGTGCGCGGCCGTGCTCGCGCCGCATGTGCTCGAGGAGCCGGACGAACTCGGCCTGATCGCCCCGCTGGAGCCGCACCCGCACCTCGGCGACGTCGAGCATGCCGTCGTTCGCCTTGAGCGCGGCGGCGATGCGCCGCAGCTCGCCGATGATCTCGAGACGGCGGACGCTCGTGGGCGCCCGCTCCTCCAGCACGCCGAGCGCGGCCCACCGATCCTCGGGCGTGGCATCGGGCCGGGCCGCGAGCGCCGTGGCGGCAAGACCGGCCGCCCGCTCGAAGCCGGCCTCGCCCGCCGTCACGAGCACGCCGCGCAGCTGGTCCGGTTCCACGCCGGCCATGTCGAGGCGGTGCCACCGCAGCGGCGGCAATTCGTCGAGCGGTCGCGCGCAGGAGATCGTCGCCGCGGGCGCGAGGCCGAGGCTGACGCGAATCGCATGCCAGGCCCGGGTCGCCTCCTCGAACCGTGCCGTCGCCTCGCCCTCACCGACGAGTGCCTCGACGCGGCGCCTCCCCTCGACATCCCCGACCGCCTCGCGCGGCGTGCGGCCGAGCAATTCGGGCAGTGCCGTGACGGGCCACTCGGTCGCGAAGCGTTCCCAGATCGCGACCCGCTGTCGCTCGATCGCGAGGTCGAACGCGCAGCATTCGCCTGGCTTCGGTGCCGCGGTGGGTGCCGCCTCGGGCATCACCTGAAACTGCGCCGAAAGCAGCCACGCAGCGGGCGTCGCGCCAGGAATGCTCGCGATCTCACCGGCATCTCCGAACCGGCAGCCGAGCAGGGACTCGGCCACGGGACGGGCCGCGGCGACGTCGGGCGAGAATCCCTGCAGGACGGCCTCGGGTTCGCGGTCGGTCTGCCGACCGAAGACGAGCAGGCTCGCGAGGAGCCGCGGTGGTGCGGCGGGCGCCACGGGCTGTTCGTACACACGCCAGACCGACCGCGGCGGCACCGCGCCGCGCCCCGTCCACTGGCTGCGGTCGATCGCGGCGGCATCGACGCGCGGATCATGCCGCAGCCGATCCTCGAGCAGTTCGAGCGCCGTCACGCCCTCCTCTCCCGCCGGCACCACGAGCGGCGCGGACGCCGTCGCGTAGCGCACGTGCGGCGACCGATCGGGATCGGCCTCGGTCTCCAGAGCGATCGCGCGGCCGACCGCCTCGACCGCGTCATCCGCCCCGAGGTCGGGCATGCGGGCCACCGCGAGCCACGCCTCCGATGCCTCCACCGGCCGAGCGAGCTGCTCGCAGATGAGCGCGATGTTGGCGAAGAGCGGCCGCGACTCGCCCGCCACGCCCCGCAGGCTGCGGAAGGTGGTGAGCGCCTTCGAGAGCCTCCACTGCCGGGCATGGTCGAGCGCGGTGTCGAATTCGAACCGCCACGGAGAATCCCCCTCGAGGGGCTCGAGCGGCGGCTGGCTGCGGAGCGCCGGGGGCACGCCGGCCGAGCCGATGATCGCGCTGAGAAGCCGCAGCTCGTCCGCCGGCACGAGGCCCTTCTCGGCAAGCCACTCGACGATCCCCTGCGCGAAGCCCACATGGCCGCCCTGCGCGGCCGCCTGCACGAGCGTCTCGGCGATGCGCACGATCTCCTGCACAGGCAGCGTCGCGGTGTCGTCGGATCGGCCGAGCGTCTCGCGACAGCGATCGAACAGGGCCGCCGCCTCCTGGAAGCGGCCCGACACCACCTCCGTGACGGCGGCCTGACCGAGGGCCAGAGGATTCTCCGGGCATGCCTCGAGGAACCGTGCGGTCGTCGTCGCGGCGGCACCGAACTGCCGGGTGGAAAGCTCCAGCTTCGCCTGGAGCGACAGCAGGCATGCCCGGCCGGGATGCTTGTCGGCGAGACGTCGCACCTGATCGAGCGCCGCCGACGTCTGGTCGCCGCCGACGAGGGTCTCGAGCTGGTCGAGGTCGCCGACCAGGTCGGTGCAGCAGAACTTGATCTTCTTGCCCGTGCCGCCCGGGCAGGGCGCGTAGGTGTCGATGGTCATGGAGCGGAATGTACCAGACATCCGCCGCGTTCCCACATGCGCGGCCGGTTGCCCGGCATCGTCTGTCCCTGCATACTCCATCACGGCTCCGGTGTGGTGTGGCGGCGGACACCGACGAGCCCCGTACTCGGCGCCCGTCCCTGCGCGGGCCGCCTGCCTCGTGAGCCGCCCGTGCATCAGCCGCGCATCCTCGTCCTCGATCCACTCGGCCCCGGCGCCCTGCCCTACGGCCGCCTCGCCGCGCGACTTCAGCCGCTCGAGGTGCGGGTCGAGACGTCCCTCGACCGAGCGCTCATGACCCTGGCCCGCGACGCGTGGGATCTCGGGGTCGTCACGGCCCGGTCGGGGCCGTCCGCCGATGTCCTCTACCGCGCGCTTCGCAAGGCTGATCCGCAGATCCCGATGGTGGTCATCGACCCGAGGCCCACGGTCGACACGGCCCGCGCGTGCCTCCAGGCCGGGGCGGGAGACTACCTCGCGATCGATCGCGTGGACACCGATCTCGAGGACGCGCTCGTTCGGCTCTCCAGTGTGGCGAGGCACCGCGCCGCGGAGGAGGTGCTCAGGCGCGCCGTGGAGCGGCCCTACTCGTTCGAGGGATTCCTGGGCGAGAGCCCGGCGATGCAGGAGGTGTACTCGATCATCGACCGGATCGCCGGGAGCTCGGTGGACGTGCTCGTCACGGGCGAGACCGGCACGGGCAAGGAGCTCGTGGCCCGTGCGATCCACACGCGCAGCCGACGCGCCACGGGGCCCTTCGTGCCGATCGACTGCGGGGCGATCCCCGACGCGCTCATGGAAAGCGAGCTGTTCGGCCACGAACGCGGCGCCTTCACGGGGGCCGATGCGAGGCGCATGGGGCTGATCGAGGTCGCCGACGGGGGCACGCTCTTCCTCGACGAGGTGGCCGAGCTGCCGCTGCCGCTGCAGGCCAAGCTGCTCCGGGTGCTCCAGGAGCGGCGGGTGCGCCGCGTCGGCGCCCGCCAGGAGAACCCGGTCGATGTGCGGGTCGTCGCCGCCACCTCGCGCGCGATCGACCAGATGGTGGAGCAGGGGGAGTTTCGCCGCGATCTCTTTTACCGCATCAACGTCGTCCGCATCGACCTGCCTCCGCTGCGGCAGCGGGGCGACGACATCGGCCTGCTCGCCGAGCACTTCGCCAATCGCGCCGCCCAGGAGGCGGGGCGCAGCGTGCGGGGCCTCTCCACCGACGTCTACCAGGTGCTCAGGGGCTACCCCTGGCCGGGCAACGTGCGGGAGCTCCACAACGTGGTCCGCCGGGCGATCGCGATGACGCGGTCGCCGATGGCCGGGATCGACGACCTGCCCGACGAGATCGTGGCCGCGGCAGGCCGCCACTCGGGCGCCGAGGCCGGCACGGTGGGGTTCTTCGCCCAGCGGGCCGACCACGTCGCCCGCTTCGAACGGCAGTACCTCACCGACCTGCTGACGCGTCACCTCGGCGACGTGTCGGCGGCGTCCCGGGAGGCGCGGCTGCCACGCGGCACGCTCTACCGCCTCATGAAGGGGCACGGACTCGACGGTGCGTCGTTCCGGAAGTGAGCACCGCGACGGCCACGGCCCTTGGTGGCGATGTCGCTTTCAGGAGCGCCTCAGAGCGGCTGCGACTTGATGCACGCGAACGGGACAGGCACCGTTTGCGACAGCGTGAGGTGGCACTGCTGCGTCCTCGCACGCAAACCGAGCCAGTCCCTGGCACGTTCGTGGCGCACGCTTTCCAGCGTGCGAATGTGGGCATGCGTGTCGGGCGACGAGCCACTGGGCAGCGGCGTCGCCTCCGTGGGTGGCGGTCTCTTCGCGATTCCGCTCGGGTTCGCACGCCTGGAGGCGTACGCCAGATGGGCGCGGTGCGAAAGTCGCGACTGCTCATGCCTCCGAAACCGCAAAAGTCGAACTACCCCTTCTTGCGCTCCCAGGTCTTGCCCGCCTTGTAGGCCTGCGCCCGCTCGACATGCTCCGCGTTCTTCGCCGTGGCGATCACCTTGTCGAGCGCGGTCGTGAACTCGGGCTTGTGGTCCTCGCGCAGCTTCTGGTGGTGGGCGAGTTCGACGACGCTCAGGCACGCCGGCTGCGCGAGCGTGGGATCGTCGAGATACCCCGCGACGAACCGGAGGGCCTCGATCGTGCGGATCGCGTTGGCCCGCTCGAGCACACGGGCGCGATCCTCGTCGCGTCGGCAGAGGTCCATCGTCTTCCGCAGGAGGTCGAGCCGGCCGGCGTCGTTGAGGCCGTTGTCGGGCCGCGGCGCGATGCGGATGAGGCCGCCCACGAGGACGTCACGTTCGGCGGCGTCGTCGGTGCGCCCGAGCTGGTCGAGCAGCCGTCCGGCGACCGAGGCATCCGGCCAGAGGGACAGGGCCTTCAGACCGAGACGGCGGCGGGACGAGTCCGCGTCGGCGACGAGCGCGTCGACCACCGCGAGGGTACCGGGTCCGCCGACGCGGGCCAGCGCGGGCAGGAGCGCCTCGCGCTCCGTGTCGGACGCGTCACGGAACCGGGTGAGGAATCCTTCGGCGGCCACGGGGTGTCCTGGATTCGTCGTGCAGATGGCGACGAGCGCCCGCTCAGCCACGTCACGGTCACCACCCGGGGCCGCGGCGAGCACCGCCTGCACGACGCCGGCCACCTCCGCGGCACCGCCGAGCCTCGCGAGCGACTCGAGTGCCGCTCGACGCAGGCCGTCGTCCTCGGCGGCCGCGGCCGTGACGAAGACGGGCAGTGCGGCACGATCCCGTCGTTCCGCGAGGATGCGGAGCAGGGCCGCGCGGGTGGCGGGGGGCTGCGACACGGACGCGGCTGCCTCGCGGATCGCAGCCGCCGCCTGCGGCCCGCGGATCATCTGGAGCGCCCGCAGTGCTGCCGCCTGCTCGGCGCCCGGCACGGCCAGTCCCCCGACGAGCATCGGCACCTCCGCGGCTCCACCGAGGGTGCCGAGCACACGGTAGGCCGCGCCACGCACCGCAGGATCGGTCGCGGCCGCCACGATCGCCGTCGTGGCGGGCACCGCAGCCACGTCTCCGCGTTCCGAAAGCGCGGCGAGGAGTGCCGCCTGCCGCCCGGCGTCGACCTGCGCGAGCAGTTCGGCGAAGCGCCGCGTCGCCACCGCGCCACGGACACCGTGACGCACGGCCTCCACACCGATCGCGCGACGCCCGGGATCCTCGTCACGCAGGAGATCGATCACCAGGTCGATCGCCTCCGGCGAGGCATCCGCCGCGTGGGTGCGGACGGCACCGCACCCGATGACCAGCGCCACGGCGGCGGCCCGGCTGCACGCACGCCATGCGCGGCGTGGGAGGCCCGCCGCGCCGGACAGCGGGGGCCTGGCGAACGAGCGCGAGACGGTATGGCACGACATGGTGACTGCCCTCGGGAACGTGCCGCGGTGGGATTTCGACCTGCCGGATCGCCGCATCGCGGCACGAACGAACGCGGCGGTGAACTACGAGGCGGCGGTGTCGAGGCACGCGAGGATGCCCCGCGTCGCCGCCAGCTCGATCGGCCGGGCAGCCGGCTTGCCCGCCGCTGCCTCCGCGAGCGATCGCAGGATCCCGAGCGCGGCATCACGATGCCCGCTCGCCCGCAGCGATTCCGCACAGGCCAACCGCGCATCGGCGATGGCGGCGCCCGTACACGAGCAGGGGTCGCCCTGTCCCGCCTGGAGCGCCGCCGCGGCGGCGGACGTGGCGATCGAGCCGAGGGCCAAGGCTGCGGCGGCCGCCGTGGCCGCATCAGCCGTCAGGAGACCCGCGAGCTGCGGCACACTTTCCGCGTCACGGCGGGCGGCGAGCGACGAGACCATGCCGATGCGAAGCGGCCCGGTCAGCGAGGCGACGGCGTCGCGCAGGGCGGCAGCAGCCTCGGCGGCGTCGATCCGCTCGAGTGCGAACCGAGCCATGTGCGAGAGCTCGCGGTCGGGGAGGAGCCTGGCCAGAGACGGCACCGACGCCGCCGATCCGACACGGGCGAGCCTGCGGCACGCCTCTTCCTTCGCGCCACGGGATGCTCCACTGCCGAGCAGCGCGGTGAGCCTCCGCTCGAGGTCGGCCCGCAGGGCTTGATCGCCATGGGCGGCCACGACGGCCGCGTCGAGCGTGGTCAGTGGCTTCGCATCCGCACCCCAGTCCCACGAGGACAGGGCTGTGAAGGCGGCGTCGAGCGTGGCGGCATCGTGGGGCATCGGTTCAGACCTCGGGGCGGACGTGACCGTACTCGGGCGTACACGGGCGGATGACGCGTGCATCGAGCACGCGATCCGGTCAGATGATCCACGGCTCGCGGCGGGCGCGATCGAGCAGCCGGTTCGCCTCGGCGTCGTTCACGAACGCCTGCGTCGGACGATCCCACTCGAGCGACCGTTCGAGGCGGTAGGCGATGCCGATCATGTGGGGAGCGGTCATCGTGTTGACCGCGAGCTCGATGTCGCGGAAGGGCCGCTCACGGGTCTTCACGCAGGCGAGGAAGTCGCCATAGATGCTCGTCTCGCCGTCGCGATAGAGCGGCACGGGCTTGGGCTCGCGCGGCCGGCCGTCACCCGTGATGACGATCGCGTTGCCGTGGGCGACCTGGGGGCCGCCCGCGGGCCGCAGGTGGGCGGGCCGGTTGTGATGCAGCTCCTGCCCGCGCGGATACCGCAGCGAGACGTAGGCCGCCGCCGGGCCGTCGGCCGGATGAAACGTCACCTTCACCGGCTGCTCCTCCCGGAGGTCGGCGGCGAAGATCGCGCCGCCGAAGTGATGGGCGCCCCAGTCGGTGAGGCTCCCGCCGGAGTAGTCGCTGTAGGACCGCCACGTGTTGCCGCCGGTGCTGTAACTGCCCGAGCAGCGGCCGGGGTTGTAGGGCTGCCATGGCGCCGGCCCGAGCCACAGATCCCAGTCGATGTCCGCCGGGGCGGCCGCGCCGGCGAGGAGGCATGGCTGCGACGGCCCCCCCACCGAAACATCGACCGACACCACCTCGCCGATCTCACCAGCCCAGATCGGATCGACGATGCCGCGGTAGTCGCCGAGCACGCGCTGGCTGCCCCCGGAGAACACGCGGCCGTATCGCCGGGCCGCGGCGATCATCAGCGGCCCCTCGCGCAGCGTCAGCGTCTCGGGCTTCTGGAGATAGACGTCCTTGCCGGAGCGACACGCGGCGATCGTGATCGGCGCATGCCAATGGTCCGGCGTGGCGACGTGGACCGCGTCGATGTCATCGCGGGCGAGGAGTTCGCGAAAGTCGATGACCGCGCGGCAGTCACCGTTCCCGTAGCGGGCGTCGACCCGTCCCTTCGCATCGTCCCGCCACTTCTGCCGCACGTCGCATACCGCGACGTACTGCACCTCGGGACGCCCGAGGAAGGCATTCTGGTCGCCGGTGCCCATGTTGCCGATGCCGATTCCGGCCATCACGATCCGGTCGCTCGCCGGCGGCGTCGTGGCATCGCCGAGCGCCTTCGACGTGATCACGTACGGGGCAGAGATGCCCGCGCCGGCGGCAGCGCCGAAGCGCCCCAGGAACGATCGGCGGGTCTGGGCCGGTGCCTGCGTGACGTTCATGATTGCGCTCCTCCACCCGTCGGGCCGTCGTCTCGCCGAGAACGCCGGGAATGTAGCCGTGCCCCGAACAACCCGCAAACGGCCGGTCGAATGCGGGCGCAGCCGCGGACAGTGAGCGCCGCGCCGGCGAGACGGCGGCCCGCAGGGCGCCGCGCGGGCGCGACTCACGGCATTCCGGCCGGATACGGCCCAAAATGCGCCCGTCGGCCGCTGGCCCGGACAGCGCCCTGTGCTGCACGCGCACCATGGGCGATCTCGTGGCAGGCGTGAACGCCCGGGAAAACGGGCGGCCGGGTTTGGCACGCCGTATGCTGCACTTCACACGTCAGGCGGCGAGTCGATCGATGCGATCGGCCACTCACGGGACGGCTCTGGCACGCCAGGCCGGCAGTCACGAAAGGGACCAGCAGATGAAGAAGATCGAAGCGATCATCCGGCACTTCAAGCTCGAGGAGGTGAAGGACGCGCTCAACGCCCAGGGAGTCAAGGGCATGACCGTGACGGAGGTCCGCGGGTTCGGCCGTCAGAAGGGCCACACCGAGACCTACCGCGGCGCGGAATACTCCGTCGACTTCCTGCCGAAGGTGAAGATCGAGGTCGTCGTCAGCGACGACGAGGCGCAGGCGGTCATCAGCAAGATCATGACGACCGCCCGCACGGGGCAGGTCGGCGACGGCAAGATCTTCGTGACGAACCTCGCCGATGTCGTCCGCATCCGCACGGGCGAGACGGCCGCTGCCGCAATCTGACCGCGGGCGGATGCCGCCCATGGTCGCCGCGCACTCGACCGGTCGAGAAGTTTCGGCTCCTCGACCGGTCGAGAGAGGCGGATAGGGGTCGTGCGATCACCGGACTCGAAGAAACACGGGATCGACGACGACGTCAGGCACCGGTCCGCCGCATGGCCCCTGAGCGGTACCCCCTCAGCACACCATCGACATAGATGGGATCACGGCGCGGACCCGATGCGAGCACGACTCCCCGTTGTCCGCCTGGATACGTCCGTGCCACGAGGGACTGTCCCTCAATCTCGTCGGACTCGGCCTTCATCGACGCCGTGAACGTCTTCGTTCGATTATTCCACGTCAGCTTCAGTTCGACGAAGAAAAGATGGTCATTGAAGCCGCCGCTGTCGCGCCAATTGAATTCGAACGTCTGAGTTCCGCCCCGCGGTTGAAGTGTGAGAGACGGTGCGAAATCAAACTCATCGCGCACAGGACCCGTGAGGGCTGCATCGGAAAAATAGATCACCCTACCTTCACGCGTTCCGTCCGCCTTGTGGAGTGTTGCGAGGAACTGGATTCTCAGATCCGTGATCCGATTCGGGCGCCCTTCGCCGTCCAGCCCGACCCGAAAACGGATGCCGTCCGTAACCCGGTTTTGATTTACAGGCAGACTTGGAGGGCCAGGAAAGTCCGGACGAACAAGCGCCACCGGGTATCGGAAAGTCCTCCCTCCGACATAGGCACCGGCACTCCACAGGCCGGTGGCCTGACGCGGTTCGTTTTGCGACAGGGATCGTGCTACAGGGCTGTTGAACCACCCACGACGAACCGCGGATACGGCTCCGCTCGTTGGAACTGGCAGCCGGCGCGTGTCGATGGCCTGAGCGAATTGCACGCCCTGCGACCTCGCCGCGGCCACCTCCGGAGGGACGACGAGCGCCGCGGGCTCCGGTTCGGTCGGCGCGACGGTCGGGTCGACTGCCGCACCGCACCCGCAATCCACGGCCATGGCGAAACGCTGCTCGAGTCTCTCGACCTCAACGCCGACACGAGATGCCGTTCGCGTGATCGACCGCCGGCACTGCACTCGCTTCCTCATGACAGATTCCTGATGGCACGGTGGGAACGGGGCTGGGTGGCAGGGTGACACGACCAACCCACCACGAGGCGGCAGGCTTGGCCGGGAGGCCTCGTGATGACCCCGGGTCAAGCCCATCGTCTCTCTAAGGGTGTATGTCCACCTCGTCCGCTTCGCAAGTCTTTGGTCGAACCCCGTTTTTTCCCCATCGCCCGCGCACGCATTTCGACCGACGAAACCGGCTGATCACCTGGAAAAAAGCCTCGTAACGGCCGGATCATGGCGCGCCTCGCGGCGGGCGGGGCATACTGACGGGATGCGTCACCGGGTGGCACGACGCACACGGCAGGTCGCGGAGGACGCTCCCCGATGAGGTCGCGACAGGGCATCCCGGGGTCGGCAGGGCGAGTGGCGGGCGTCGTCGCGTCGTGCGCGATCGGCCTCGCGGGCGTCGCGTCGGCGGCGACCTTCCGCTTCGGCGACCGGCCGATCACGGTGCCCGACGGGTTCATCGTCGAGCGGATCGCGACACCGTCGCTCGTCGAGCGGCCGGTGACCGTCGCCTTCGACGAGGACGGCAGGCTGTACGTCGCGGAATCGAGCGGATCGAACGCCAAACTGGCGGACCAGCGGGCCGATCCCCGCCACCGGATCCTGCGGCTCGAGGACTCCGACGGCGACGGAACGTTCGACCGCCGCACGGAGTTCGCCACGGGCCTCATGATGCTCCAGGGCACGCTCTGGTATCGCGGCTCGCTCTACGTGTCCGCCGTCCCCGAAATCCTCCGGCTCACCGACACCGACGGTGACGGCGTGGCCGACGAGCGCGCGGTGTGGCACGACGGCAGGACGCTCACGGGCTGCGGCAACGATCTCCACGGGCCGTATCTCGGCCGCGATGGCCGGCTGTCATTCACGAAGGGTGCGTTCGCCGAACAGACGCACGACCTGGTGGGCCGCCCAGGCTGGAAGACCCGCGCGTCGCACGTGTTCCGGGCCCGGCCCAACGGCTCGGGCCTCGAGGTCGTCATCACGGGCGGCATGGACAACCCCGTCGACGTCGCCTTCACGTCGGCCGGCGAGGGGCTCCTCTCGGCGACGTTTCTCCAGCACCCGGCCGCGGGCCGACGCGATGGCGTCGTGCACATGCTTCCGGGAGGCGTCTACGGCAAGGATCACGGCGTCCTCGCCGGCCACGCCCGCACCGGCGACCTGTTGCCCGTGCTCGTGCACCTCGGAGGTGCGGCGGCCTGCGGCCTCCACATCCACTCGGGGTACGGTCTCGGCCCCGAGTTCCGCGACAACGCGTTCGTCTGCGCGTTCAATCTCCGCGGCGTGTCGCGTCACGTCCTCGCGCCGGACGGCGGGACCTTCCTGGCCCGGGACGAGCCGTTTCTGACCGCCGATTCCGCCGACTTCCACCCGACCGACGTGGTCGAGGACGCGGACGGATCGCTCGTCGTCGTCGATACCGGTGGCTGGTACAAGCTCTGCTGTCCCACGTCGCAGCTCGAGAAGCCGGCGGTGCTCGGCGGGATCTACCGGGTGCGACAGGCCGACGCCGCTCCTCCGGCGGATCCCCGCGGCCGCGCGATCGACTGGGCCGGCCTCGATGTCGACGGGCTCGTCCGGCTTCTCGCCGACGCACGGCCGGCGGTGGTCGAACGGGCGACCGAGGTGCTCGTCGACCGGGGCGACGCGGCGGTGGGGCCGATCGCGGCGCTGCTCGACGTGTCACAGGCACCGCGCCGTGACACGCGACTCGCCGCGGTATGGGCGCTCGCGCGGCACGACACACCCGAGTCGATCGCTGCCACGCGGGCCGCGCTTGCGGACCCCGAGGCCGTCGTGCGGCGCGCCGCTGCGCACGCAGCGGCAGCGGCCCGTGACGCGGCCGCCGCACCGGCGCTCATCGCGCTCCTGCACGATCCCGACGCCGGCGTGGCCCGCGTGGCGGCCGAGGCGCTCGGTCGGATCGGTGGCGACCATGCGGTGCGGGCGGTGCTTGCCGCGTGCCCCCGCGCCGGGGACCGCGCCCTCGAACACGCGCTCACCGCCGCCCTCGTCGAGGCGGGGCTGCCGGCGCCACTCGTGGAGGCGCTCGACACATCCGGAGCGTCCGGAGCGTCCGGCACGTCCGACGCGCGCGTGCGTCGCGCGGCGCTCGTCGCGCTCGACCAGATGCCGCTGCGGCATCCGGAGGTCGTCCCGGCCGACCGATCGCGCCTGCGCGACCACGTGCTCACCGCCTGCCGCGACGACGACGCGGCACTCCGCGATGCCGGTCTCTGGCTTGTGTCACAGCATGCCGAGTGGGCCGACGCGCTGGCCGACGACGTCGGCGGCATCCTCGACCGGCTCACGGCGGCCAGACGGGCGCAGCCACCGCGCGTCTCCGAGGCCGAGGCGCTCGTCGAACGGCTGGCACGCATCGCCGTGGCTCCCGCGATCGCCGGGTCGCTGGCGGACGCGTGCGGCGGTGACGACGATGCCGGAGAGCCGAACGCGAGCCGCCGTGAGGCGGCCCTCGACGTGATCGACCGGGCACGACCCAAGGAGGTGCCAGACGCCTGGGTGGAGGCGCTCGCGTCGATCCTGCCGCGCGCAGCGGCGGGGGCGACCACGCGGGCTCGCCCCGGTCGATCGCCTCCGGCGGATGCGGCACCACTCGGCCCGGTGCTCCGCACGCTCGCCGGCCTGTCGCTCTCGCCGGTCCAGCGCGCCCGACTCGCGCCGCAGGCTCTCGCCATCGCAGGCGATGCGACGTCTCCGCCGGCCCGCGTGACGCTGGCCCTGCGCGTGGTCGGTCCGGCGGAGACGATCCCGGCTCCGGTGGTCGCACGACTCGTCGCCATCCTCGGCCATGGGCCGGGGGACGGACGTTCCGCCGGCGATGCCTCCCCCCTGGATCGCTCCGCGGCGGCGGCGGCGCTCGCGACGGCCACATGCTCCCCCGCGGTGCTCGAGTCGATCGCCGCCACGTTCAAGACGCTGCCACCGGGCGACGTGGCCGTGCTGCTGCCCGGCATCACCGCGGCGCGGGGCACGCCGCTCGCGCGGGCGATCGCCGCGCTCGCGGCCGCGCCGCGTCCCGAGGGTGTGCCCCGCGACCTGCTCGAGAAGGCGGTGACGGCGCTGCCCAAGGCCGAGTC
>JBJTBO010000468.1:0-7704 GCA_046091445.1 Planctomycetaceae bacterium
TTCTGGATGGTCGTGTACCGACAGCGACCGCCCCGCTTCACGAGGATCTCGACGACGGCGGAGTGGAGGCTCTCGGACGAGTACATCGGGGCCGTGCAGCCCTCGACGTAGTGCACGTGGGCCCCCTCGTCCACGATGATCAGCGTGCGCTCGAACTGCCCCATGTTCTCCGCGTTGATCCGGAAGTAGGCCTGCAGGGGAAACTCGATCGACACGCCCTTGGGCACGTAGATGAACGAGCCACCCGACCAGACCGCCGAGTTGAGCGCGGCGAACTTGTTGTCGCTCGGCGGAATGACCGTGCCGAAATACTCGCGGAGGAGGTCGGCGTGCTCCCGCACCGCCGTGTCGGTGTCGGTGAAGATGACGCCCTTCTTCGCGAGATCCTCCTGCAGCGAGCCATACACCACCTCGCTCTCGAACTGGGCCTTGACCCCCGCCAGGAATTGCCGCTCCGCCTGCGGGATGCCGAGACGGTCGAACGTCTCCTTGATCGCATCAGGAACGTCGTCCCACGTCTTGCCCTGATGCTCGGTGGGCTTCAGGTAGTAGTAGATGTCCTGAAAATCGATCCCGAGCCGGCCGCCCCATCGGGGCATGGGCTTCGACTCGAAGATTCGGAACGCGTCGAGTCGGAACTCACGCATCCACGCCGGCTCCCCCTTCATCTCGGAGATCTGCGCGACGATCTCCGCGTCGATCCCCTTGCGGGCCTTGAAGACGGCCGGGGAATCGGTGCGGAAGTCGTACTTGTTGATCTCCACGCTCTTGAGCGTCGCCGTCTCGTCGGACGGGCCCCCGTTCACCGGAGTCGTTTCGAGTGCCGTCGCCATGGCTCCTCTCCCGGCGCTGCTCGTGGTCTCGCTTCAGGCCCCGGCCCCGGCGGGCACCGCCCGGCCGGCCACCCCCGCGGCATCCTCCATCGCCCGCTCCGCCGCCGCCGCATCCGGATACGCCGCCCGAACCCGTTCGTACCCCCTCTTGTGGAGCTCCGCAGCGAGCTCCGGGCCGCCCGACTCGACGATTCGTCCACCGAGCATGACGTGGGTCCGCAGGGGGACGTTGTGCTCGAGGAGCTGTTCGTGGTGGGTGATGATGAGGATGCCCATCTCCGCGCCGCCGATCTTCGCGATGCTCTCGCTGGCAAGTCGGACGGCGTCGGCGTCGAGTCCGCTGTCGGTCTCGTCGAGGATCGCGAACCCCGGCCGCAGCATCGCGAGCTGCAGGATCTCGGCCCGCTTCATCTCACCCCCCGAAAACCCGTCGTTGACGTACCGCCGCGCGAAATCGGGGTCCATCGACAGCTCGGCCATCTTCGCCTTGAGCTCCGCGCGAAACTCCCGCATCGGCATGAGCTCTTCCCCCTCCTTGCGGTCGGGGTTGCGCACGTTTGTGACCGAGTGCCGCAGAAAATCGGCGAGCCGCACGCCCGGGATCGCCATCGGCCGCTGGAACGCCAGGAAGATTCCCGCCCGTGCCCGCTCGTCGGGCTCCATGGCGAGCACGTCCCGCCGCGTCCCGTCGGCCGCGACGAGCTCGATCGTGCCGGTGGTCACCTCGTACGCGGGGTGGCCCATGATCGCGTAGCCGAGCGTGCTCTTGCCGGACCCGTTCGGGCCCATCAGCGCGTGCACCTCTCCGCGACCGATCTCGAGGTCCACGCCCTTGAGGATCTCCTGCCCCTCGACGGCGACGTGGAGTCCGCGAATGACGAGCCGTTCCACCGTTGCACCTCCTCCGACTTCCACCCGCCACACCCTCAACCGGTGAGCTTCTGATGATCGAACACGAGATCTCCGTCTCCCACCGGCGACGTCACGTAGCCCGAGTGGTGGGGAACGGGCAGCTCATCGTCGACCTTGCCCGGACCGTCCTTCCGCTTCGCGATCCGTTGCCCGAGGATCTTGTCCTGGATCCGCATGAGCCCCTCGAGCAGGCTCTCTGGACGGGGCGGACAGCCCGGCACATAGACGTCCACCGGCACGACGAGATCCACGCCCTTGACGACGTGATAGCCCCACTTGAAGTACGGGCCGCCACCGGTCGTGCAGGCGCCCATGGCGATGACGTACTTCGGATCGGGCATGAGGTTGTAGAGTCGTCGCACGCGACTGGCCATCTTGTAGGTGACCGTGCCCGCCACGATCATCAGGTCGGCCTGCCGCGGCGTGGCGCGAAAGGCCCCCGCTCCGAAGCGGTCGAGGTCGTAGCGGCTCGCCCCCGCGGCCATCATCTCGATGGCGCAGCACGCGAGGCCGAACGTCATCGGCCAGATGCTCGACTGTCGGGCCCAGTTGATCGCCTGCTCGACCGTCGTGAGCACGAGGTTCTCCTCGAAGCGGCCCTCGATCCAGGGCGCGGCGGCGGCGGGGCTCGCGGGGGCGGTGACGGTCATGACACGGACTCCGGGTTGGGATTGGACGACGAACGGGACGCACGGCCGCGTCGAGGATCGCGACCGGAAGGACGTTCGGACGGCATTCGACGCGGTGTCGCCTCGGCCCGCAAGGTGCCGACGCCGCCACCCCCGGCCACGCCATCCGGACCGGCTTCCGCCATCGAAAAGCGGCAGCACGACCCACCGTCGAGGCGGCATTCCGCCAGCCGCACCGGGCGGCCGACGAGTTCCTCGATCATGACGCGCTCGGCGGCACAGATGCCCCGATCCTGCTCTGCGAGATCCGGATAGGGGCAGGCGTAACTCGTAAGCACGGGCAAGCCGCCGCGCGGAACCTCGCCCGACGGCGTCCGGGCCACCTCGTCCGGCCCGACGGGCTCTTCCACGACACATGCGATCTGGTTGCGTCGCATGAGCGCCGCGACGTCGCGCAGGCGATCCCGCGGCGTCGCTCCGCGCACCTCGTCGCGATGCAGGCCGGCGAGCGAGGTGCCGATGCGACCGATGAGCCCCCGCCTGACCTCTGCGTCGCTGACGGAGCGGATCTCCCGCCAGAGGACGATGGCCAGATCGTGAAAATTGTCCCCGCCGAGGCGACGGCCCGACTCCGTGAGACGGTAGGAGTGGGAGGGCCGCCCACGCCGTCCGCAGGTCGTCGAACGCTCCACGCGGCCCAGTCGCATGAGCCGCTCGAGGCGGTGCCGGACGGCGGTGGCCCTCACCCCCAGCGACGAGGCAAGGCCACCGATCCCCAGGCCGTCGTCCACCCGCAGGAGGTCGATCACGGCATGGTCCACCGCACGAGGCGGGGCGGCCTGAGCGACTGACGGGACCTCGGGAAGCGGCATGGGAGACTCGGGCACGGGATTGCGACGAATCATGCGTTACCGCTGGTACTTTACGCCTGCCACGAATTCTGACAAGCGAACATGTGAAAAATCGCCGCTTTTGTCGCGGGACGCGCGCGACCTACGCTCCAGACATGACCACGACGCCCGACACGATCCCGCCGCCCGCTCACCACGTCGCTCCGCCGGCGGCAGGGCGCCGGCTCACGGACAGTCCCTGGTTCTGGGGACTGATGTTCTCCCTGATGGCCCTCGTCGGCCTCCTGCTCATCGGCCCGAAGTTTGCCAAACGACAGGGGCAACTCGAGCGCCGCTACCTCGGCCGCGAGCGCGCGGCCGTCGAGCGGTCGCGACGTGCGGCGGGACTGGATCCCGAGGACCTCGCCGCCACGGCCCATGAACCGCCACCGCTGACGAGCCCGATGTCCCCCGAGCGGATCATCCCGCTCTGGACCCTCGGGTTGGCGGCGGGTGGAGCCGCCGTGACGTCCGCGGCCATGCTCTGGCGCGAGCGGGCCCGCCCCCGGCGAGACTCCCCGTGAGGGTCTGCGCGCTCACCCGATGATCGAGCGGCGACGGGCGACGTAGTCCCACACGACGAAGCGATCGAGGTCGCCCCCGCTCGCGAAGAACACGCGGCCCCGCGCCGCCTCGGCCAGCCGGTACGCGAACTGGATGTCCTCCCGCGACTGCGACCAGCCCGAGAGCAGGAAGACGTTGACCGTGATGCCGTCGCGTCGGCAGGCCCGCGCCTCGCGCAGCGTCGCCTCCTCGGTGCGGCGGTGGGGCGGGTAGAGGAGGAAGAGCTGGCTGCCCTCGAAGTGGGCCGTCGGCAGGCCGTCGGTGATCAGAATCACCTGCCGGTTCGGCGTGTCCTGCCGCGCGAGGTGCTGCCGCGAGAGCTGCAGCGCGTGCTGGATGTTGGTGAAGTGCGGCGGGATATCGCCCTCGCTCATGGCCGGGTCGGCCATGTCGGCCCGCAGCCTCACGACCGAGTCGAAGATCGTGACCGGCTTCGGCATGAGCCTCACGATCTCGCCCGCCGGCCGCGGCTTGGCGAAGGAATACATCTCGATGAACTGCAGGAAGTCGCCCGGATACTCACGCTGCACGAGGCCCTGGAGCGCGAGCGCCATCCGCTTGACGCTGACGTGCAACCCGCCGTACCGCATCGATCCGCTCATGTCGAGCACCACGGTCGTCGCGCACTTCGGGGTGTTCCGCGTGCGATGGATCTCGATGTCGCGCTGATCGAGACGGAGCGGGCCCGCGGGGGTGCGCCCCGCGACCTGCTCGCTCGCCCGCCGCAGGAGGGCGTTGGTCAGCGTCCCCGGGATATCCATGTGGGCGACCGAGTCGCCGAACTCGTACGGTCGCGTGGGCACCATCTCCACCGCGCCGTCCCCGGTGACGTTGACCTGATGGCGCCCCGTGCGGGAGGGGTCAAGCGCCGAGAAGATCCTTTCGAGGAGCCGCCCCTGGAAGATCCGCAGCGCCTTGGGGGTGAGCGCGTAGCCCTGCTTCGTGCGCTCGAGCCCCTGCTGTTCGGCGAGCTGCTCGACAAGATCCTGCACCTGCCGACGCAGATGCTCGAGCTCGTCGAGATCGCCCCGCTCGACCCAGCGCGAGAGGGCCTCCATGTTGATGATGAAGAGCTTCGCGTTCGCCCGCGCCTCGTCCACCTGCCGCAGCAGCTCGTCGATCTCCTCGAGCTGCCGCTTCACCTCGAGAGCCTGCTCCACCGTCAGCCGCTCCCGACCCGTGAACGTCCACTTCGCGGCGAGCTCGTCCACCTGGTAGAGATTGCCGAGCCGCTCGATGAGCGACACGAGCTGCGTGGCGAACCGCCCCTGCTCGTCGTCCTGCGCGTACCAGAGCCGCTCCAGCCGCCGCATCTGCTCCCCCTGGACCGCGCGGTCGAACTCCGCGCGATGCCGCGACGGCGGCTCCATCCGCGCGGCCGACTCCCGAAAGTCGCGACGCGCCCGCTTCCGCACTGAGTCGGTCTCGTAGCGCTCGAGGATGCGGCGACGGTGCTCCTCGAGCTTCCGCTTCAGGCTCTCGAGGGACGGGCCGAGATGACGAAGCTGCGAAGGATCGATCTCGATCGCCTGGGCGAGCTGCTCCTCGGTGATCTCGGCCTCACCGCCGTCGCCGAATTCCAGCAGCTGCTCGAACGCCGCGGAGACGAGATCGGCGGCCTGGCCCCGCGGCGGCGGAATCCTGGCCGGGTCGTACCGCTGGTACGAGTGAACGATGCCGCCGAGCGTCTGGCGTGTGGGCATGGCCGCTACCGGAAGCCCTCCGTGTCGTAGACCGTGCGGCCGTGGGACTGCACGCGGGAAATCCGGTCGGTGGCATAGAGACCCGCGAGCACGAATTCGATGCAGCTCGCGCGGACGGCCGGATCGCGGGCGACGTTGACCTCGAGCGCCCGCTCCCAGAGCGCCGGCACCTCCGCCACGATCCCCTCGTAGGCGGCGCTGGGCACCATGTCACCCACCTCCACCTTCACGCCCGCCCCGAAGACCCGCGCGATCGAATCGAGCCCGTGGCTCTCCACGTACTCCTCGAACACGGACGCGATCGCCTCGGCGATCACCGCATCGAGCACCTGCCGCTCCGTCATCTGATGGCTGCCCATCAGGTCGAGTTCCAGTTTGCCGAGGCTCGACGTGTAGAGGTGCCCGAGATCGCTGATCCGCGGTACGGCCGGCTTCTCGCCGAGCCGCACCGCTCTCTGGCGGGCACTCGCCACCATCGTCTCGTAGTTCGCGATCGAGAACCGGGCCGACACGCCCGACTGCTGGTCGATGAACTTGCTCTTCCGCGCGGCGATGGTGACCTGCTCGACGATCTGCTTCATGAAGGGCGGGACGACGACGGGCCAGTCGCCGCCGAGGTCGATGCCCGCCTCCTGCTCGACCATGCGGATGCCGAGGTCGCGCTCGCGGGGATAATGGGTGTGGATCACGGCGCCGATCCGGTCCTTCAGCTGCGGAATCACCTTGCCCGACCGGTTGTACGTGGATGGATTCGCCGAGAAGAGCAGCATCACGTCGATGTCGAACTTCACCGGGTAGCCGCGGATCTGCACGTCCCGCTCCTCGAGGATGTTGAACATCCCCACCTGGACGAGCTCGTCGAGTTCGGGGAGTTCGTTCATGGCGAAGATGCCGCGGTGGAGCCTCGGGATGAGGCCGAGGTGCAGGGCCTCCTCGCTCGACATGCTCGTGCCGCCCGCCAGCCTGGCCGGGTCGATCTCGCCGATGATGTCGGCGAACTTCGTGCCCGGGGCGAGCCGTTCCGCATAGCGCTCGGCCCTGGGCCACCAGGCGATCGGCACGTCCTGCGGGTCACGCGACGCCACGAGCCGCCTGCCGGCCGACGTGATCGGCTTTTCGGGGTCGTCGTGGAGCGGAATCGCCGGGTCGTCGAGGTAGGGCAGGGACTCGTCGAGAAACCGCACGAGCAGCCGCATGAGCCGGCTCTTGGCCTGCCCCTTCTCGCCGAGGAAGAGCATGTCGTGCCCGGCGAGGAGGGCGATGTTGATCTCGGGAATCACCGTGTCGTCGTAGCCGACGATCCCGGGAAAGAGCTCCGCTCCGTCCCGCAGCATCCGCAGGAAGTTTTCCCGCACCTCATCCTTGACGGATCGGCTCGTCCACCCCGACGCCCGCAGGTCGGCAAGCGTCGCGGGCCGTGTCGTGCGTTCCATGGTGCCCCTCGTGCCGTCCGTCCGCCGCTCCGGATTGTAGACGAGTGACGCGACCGCACAGGCAGCCTGCCGGAGGTACGCCGCCTTCAGTAGTCGCCGGTGGTCGGGCGGCCGGCGAGGATGGCCTCGGTGTCGCCGACGCCGAGGCGGGTGCATCCCATGTCGAGGAAGGCCACCGCCTCGTCCCACGAGCGAATGCCGCCCGAGGCCTTCACCTGGAGGCGGCCACCCACGGCATCGAGCATGATTCGCACGGCTTCGGGCGTGGCTCCCGTCGGTCCCGACGCCCGCACGCCGAAGCCCGTCGACGTCTTCACGCAGTCGGCCCCCGCCTGCTCGGCGAGCCAGCATGCCCTGCGGATCTCCGGTTCCGTGAGGTGGCACGTCTCGAGGATCACCTTGACGAGCACGCCGTGCGGCCGCGCCGCCGCGACGACGCCGGCGATGTCGTCGAGCACGACCGTGTCGGTGTTCGACCGCAGGGCGCCGATATTGATCACCATGTCGAGCTCGCGTGCGCCGGCGGTGACCGCGAGCCGGGCCTCGAGGGCCTTCCCCTCCGCGGGCGCCGCGCCATGCGGAAACCCGCTGACCGATGCGACGACGACCGGGCTGCCGGCCACGAGCCGCCCGCCCGCCGCCCCCACCACCCACCGCACGCAGAGGCAGCCGACGCCCTGCGCGACGCACATCGCGGCCTGCCGCGCGAGGTCGGCGGCGGTGAACTCGGGCTTGAGGAC
>JBJTBO010000469.1:0-5452 GCA_046091445.1 Planctomycetaceae bacterium
GCACTGGTCGTGGCGGTCCGCCGCCCAACGGCACCTGCGCCACGCGGGCATGCGTCGGCGGCTCTGCCCGTGGGCCTATCCGCGCGAACTCATCCTCAATCCGCTGCCGCTGACGCTGCCGCTCGTGGCCACGGGCCTCGCCCCCCTGGTGCCGCTGCTGGTGATCCTGAAGGTGGCGCTCGAGGCCTCGATGGCGACGCTCCTCCGCGGGTCGGCGCCCGGCTGGTCCCACGTGGCGCTCCTGCCGGTCAAGGATCTCTTCTACTTCGTCGGGTGGTTCGCGTCGTTCACGTCGAACACCGTCACCTGGCGCGGGCGCACCTACCTCCTCGGGCGTGGCACGCGGCTCGTGCCCGTCGCGGACACCGCACCGGAGGTGTCGCGCGATCGACGTGCCGCCGCATGAGCGGGGATCGGCTGCGACGCTCAGACATCCGCGGCCAGGGCGGTGGCGTCGCCGAGCAGGGCGTCGATGTCCGCGTCGGTCGTGGCCCACGAGCACATGAAGCGACAGCCGCCCGCCCCGATGAAGTCGTAGAACCGCCATCCGCGCGCCCGGAGTCCTGCGGCGAGCCCCGGTGAGAGCCTGGCGAAGACGGCATTGGCCTGACGCCGACCGAGGATCTCCACGCCGGCGACCCCCGCCAGGCCCTGCTCGAGCCGAGCGGCGGCGGCATTGGCATGCCGCGCGTGACGCAGCCACGCGTCGCCGTCGAGCAGCCCCACCCCCGGCGCCGTGAGGAATCGCATCTTCGACGCGAGCTGGCCCGCCTGCTTGCACCGCCATGCGAACTCGTGCGCAAGCGCGCGTCGGAAGAAGACGACGGCCTCCCCGACGCCGGCGCCGTTCTTCGTGCCGCCGAGACAGAGCACGTCGACGCCAGCCTCCCAGGTGATCGCCCGCGGCGGCACGTCGAGCGCGGCGACGGCGTTCGCGAAGCGGGCTCCGTCCATGTGCAGCACGAGGCCGTGCGTCCGGCAGACCTCGGCGAGCGCGGCGACCTCCACCGGCGTGTACGCTGTCGAGAGCTCGGTTGCCTGCGTGATGCTCAGCACCCGCGGCTTGGGATAGTGGATGTCCCGCCGCCGCTCCACGACGTGGGCCACCGCCGCGGGCGTGAGCTTCGCATGTTCCCCCGGGGCCGTGAGCACCTTCGTGCCGTTCGAGAAGAACTCCGGAGCGCCGCACTCGTCGGTCTCGACGTGCGCGAGCTCGTGACAGACCACCGCGTGGTACGACTGGCACGCCGCGGCCAGCGCGAGCGAGTTGGCCGCGGTGCCGTTGAAGACGAAGAAGACGTCGGCGTCGCACTCGAAGAGCCGGCGGATCGCGTCGCATGCCCGGCCGGTCCACGGGTCGTCACCATAGCTCGGCACGCAGCCCTCGTTCGCGCGCGCCATGGCATCCCATGCCTCCGGACAGGAGCCGGCGGTGTTGTCGCTGGCGAATTGGGAGCCGGGTGCGACACCGGCGGGATGGACGCTACGATTCATGGACGACGCCCGTGCGGGAGCCTGCTTCGTATGCTCGACGATTGTACGCTGCGGCGAAAGAGATCGAGACGTGGAGTGTCTGTCATGCGCGGGTGCATCGCGGTGTTCATCCTCGTCTCCCTGGCGACGCACGCCGCCGCGGCGGAACCACTCCGCGTCGGGATGGAGCTGTCGTATCCACCCTTCGAGATGACCGACCCGACGGGACGGCCGACCGGCGTGAGCGTTCGCCTCGCCGAGGGACTCGGCAAGCATCTCGGTCGTGACGTCGTCATCGAGAACATCGCCTTCGACGGCCTCATTCCGGCGCTCAAGACCCGCAAGATCGACTGCATCATCTCGTCGATGACCGCCACGCCGGAGCGGTCCCGCTCGGTCGCGTTCTCCGCGCCATACGTGAAAACGGGGCTCGCCCTGCTGCTCTCCAAGGCATCGCCCGTGCGGTCGGCCGCCGACCTCGACCAGCGCGGGCGGGTGGTGGCCGTGAAGAAGGGGACCACCGGTCACCAGCACGCCGCGACCGCCCTGAAGCAGGCCCGCGTGCTGGTCCTCGACAAGGAGTCGGCCGCCGTCCTCGAGGTGACGCAGGGGAAGGCGGACGCGTTCATCTACGACTCGCTCTCCGTCTACCGCCACCATGTGCGGCACCCGGACACGACCCGCGCCGTGCTCGTTCCCTTTCGCGAGGAGACCTGGGCGGTGGCACTGCGACCGGAAGACGCCGATCTCAAGCGCGACGTGGACGCGTTCCTCGATGCGTTCCGCGCCGGAGGCGGCTTCGAGCGCCTCGGGGACGAGTTCCTGCCGGAGGAGAAGGCGTACTTCAAACGCGAGAACATCCCGTTCTACTTTTGAGCGGCGGCCCGGCGGTGAGCGCGATCCCCCGATCGGCGGCGTTCGTCGTTCGACGACGTCCATTCGCACGCCTGGAGGCGTGCGCCGCCGGAGGCACGTGCGGCCGAGCGATTTCACACGACAGGAGCGTGTGTCACTGGGGGGAACGCTCGGGGGAGGCGTGGTAGGCTCTGCCGCATGCCACGCTGGCTCGCCCACACGATCGTCGCGGCCGTCTTCGCCGGCGCCATCGCGGCGGCGTTCTGGCGGGCGGGCTACGCGTGGAACTGGTCGGCCGTCTGGGACTACCGGCAGAAGTTCCTCCCGGGCTGGCTGGTCACGGTGGCCCTCAGCATCGCGGCCCTCGCGGCGAGCATCGCCGTCGGCGCCGCCGCGGCGGCGCTCCTCCGGTCGGGGCGACCGCTCCTCGAGGCCACCGGTCGGACATACGTGGAGCTCATCCGCGGCACGCCGCTCCTGGTGCAGCTCCTCATCGGCTTCTACGTCATCGCCAGCGCCGTCGGCATCGAAAACCGCTACGTCGTGGGTGTCGCCGTGCTCGCGCTTTTCAGCGGCGCCTACATGGCGGAGATCTTCCGCGGCGGGCTCGACGCGATCCCGCGGGCCCAGCTCGACAGCGCCCGGGCCATCGGCCTCACGCCCTGGCAGGCGTTGCGGCTCGTCGTGCTGCCGCAGGCGGTCCGGATCGTGCTCCCCGCCGTGGCGGGCCAGCTCGTGTCGCTCGTCAAGGATTCGTCGCTCTTGTCGGTGATCGCGATCTCGGAATTCACGCTCGCCGCACAGGAGGTCAACGCGTTCACCTATTCCACGCTCGAAAGCTATCTGCCGCTCGCCATCGGCTACCTCGCACTCACGCTCCCGCTGTCGGCGCTCGCCCGCTGGCTGGAGCGCCGACTGCGCTACGACGCGGGCTGATCGGGGGGCGGCCGCTCGGGCGCTCCCGCAGGCTCGTGCGGCGGCTCGGCGATCGACTGTTCGTCCCTCCCTGCCCGCCGGGACCGTGACTACGCTTCCGGTTGGCCTCGTATCCTCTCGCCCGTCCCGCATGAACCTCGTCATCGCCGGTCTCGTGCAACGCTTCCCCGTGGCCGCGGCAGCCGGACGGCAGGCCGGCCTCGCGACCGTGCTCGACCATCTCGACCTGGTCACGGGCGAGATCGGTGCGCTCGTGCTCGTCGGCCCGTCGGGGGGTGGGAAATCGACGCTCCTGCGCATCCTCGCCGGCCTCGACGTGCCCACGTCGGGACGCGTCGCCTTCGACGGCGTGCCGCTCCCCCGCGACGAGGCCAGCCTGCGGGCGTACCGCCGGACGGTCGGGACCGTGTTCCAGGCCTACAACCTGTTTCCCCACCTCTCGGCCCTCGACAACCTCCTCCTGCCGCTGATCCACGTGCACGGGCTGACTCGGGCGGCGGCCCTGACGCGGGTGCGCGGTCCGCTCGAACGATTCCATCTCGCCGACCATGCGCACAAGCGACCCGCCGAGCTCTCCGGGGGCCAGAAGCAACGCATCGCGATCCTGCGGGCGCTCGTCGTGCAGCCCCGCCGGCTGTTCCTCGACGAGCCGACGTCCGCCCTCGACCCGGAGATGCGGGGGGAGGTGCTGGAAATGATCGGCGAACTGCGGGGCGAGGGGACGCAGTTCGTGCTGGTGACGCACGAGATGGCGTTCGCCCGACAAGTGGCCGACGCCGTCGCGTTCGTGGCCGATGGCCGCGTCATCGCACACGGGCCGGCCGCCGCCTTCTTCGACCACCCGCCGGAGCCACGCGTCCGCGCCTTCCTCGAACGGAGCCTCGCCCCATGAACGCCATGAACGACCAGCCCGACATGGTCCCGTCGGCCGAAGACGACGTGCACCTGCCGCCCCTCCCGCCCACGCGTCTTGCCGACCGCGTCGCCGAGGACCACGCGCTGCGGGCCTTCACCGGCGCGCTCATCGCCGACGCCGTCTCCATGCCCGTCCACTGGTACTACGACCAGGCCGCGCTCGACCGCGACTATCCGCTGCTGGCGGATCCGCTGGCCCGCGGGCGCGACGCAGCTCCCTACCTCGCCCCGCGGCATCCGCACACCGGCAGCATCCTGTGGCGGTCGCAGTGGACACCCCCGAGCCCGGCGTTCGACATCCTGCGCGACCAGGCCCGGTACTGGGGTCGACGCGACGTCCACTACCACCAGTTCCTCGAGCCGGGGGACAACACGCTCAACGCACGGCTCGCCATCGAACTCTTCGGGCTCGCGAAGCGGGACCGCGACTACGACCCCGAGCGGTGGCTCGACCGCTACGTGGAGCGCATGCTCGCGCCGGACTGGAATCGCGACACCTACGTGGAGGAGTACCACCGTCACTTCTTCACGAACCTCGGTGCGGGCCGCAAGCCCATCAACTGCGGGGTCCGTGACGTGCACATCGGCGGCCTCGCGGCCGTGCCCGCGCTCGTCGCGGCGCTCGGGCCCCGGCACCACGACCTGCGGCGGATCGTGCGGCTCCACGTCTCGCTCACCCACACGGACGACGAGGTGCTCGCCGCCGCCGACGCGCTCGTGCGGCTCCTCGTGAGACTCACGCGCGAGGATCACGCCGACGCACGGCCCCCCGGATCGGAGGCTGCGGTCGCCGAGCTTCACGCCGCGCTCCTCGACGAAGCCTCCCCCTGGATCTCGACGGCGAAGGTGCGGTCGTGGGAGCGGGCGGTCGACATGGCGGGAGGGCCTTGCCCCGAGCGGGCCGTCGTCGGCGTCATGCTGAGCCCGGCCTGCTACATCCCCGATGCCTTTCCGGCGGCGCTCTTCCTCGCGTGGCGTCATGCGGGTGACGTCACGGCAGGCGTCGTCGCCAACGCGCTCTGCGGGGGCGACAACTGCCACCGCGGAACGGTCGTCGGGGCGCTGCTCGCCGCGGTGTCGCCCATCCCCGAGCCCTTGCTGGCGGGGCTTCGGAGCGGCGATAAACTTGCGGCTTTGTAAGCCTTCGGCGTCCCGCCGCCGCGGCCGGCCTGCACCGCGGCGGGACGCGTCGTCACCGAGCCAGGATCGCTCCCCGCTCCACGTTTCGACTCGCGGAGGCCGAACGCCGAATCGGCGGGTACAGTCGCGGTAC
>JBJTBO010000470.1:0-2069 GCA_046091445.1 Planctomycetaceae bacterium
CTCCACGTGGCCCCCGCGGCCCCTGGCCGACACCGTGCGCTCGGCCATGATGTCCCCCCAGCCGAGGCCGGACGTCATCGCCTCCCATTCCTACCACCCCGCCGGCGTGGAGAAGCCCTGCACCACGCAGGCGGTGTGGAAGGAATGGGAGGCGATGAAGTCCGGCCTCGGCTGGGTGCACATCAAGGACTACCGCAAGGTCTCGGCCAGGGCCCGCGGGGCCCACGTGGAGGAGAATCACCTCGCGAACTTCGTGCCGGCGGATCTGGGAGCGGGTGGGCACGACCGCATCCTCGCCGATCTGCGGACCATGCTGCCGTCCCTCACGAAGCGGCTCGAGCGACGCGGGATACCGGGTGTCTTCGTCGATCTCGAGCCCCACGTCCGCGGTGGCGGCCAGTTCGGCGGCACCAGCGGGCCCGACGGCATGGGGATCGCGCTGCGCGGCCTGTGTCGCGTGCTCGATGCCGCCGGTGTCGGCTACCATCTCCGGGACTTCGACGACCTGCTCGCCGCCCGTGGCGTGGGGGCGTGAGCCAGCCGCGGGGACACCTGCCGATGAGCGACACCGCCGACCGCGATGCGATGCCGGCCACGACGCAGCCCGGCAGTTATTTCGTCTCCAACTACCCGCCCTTCGACCGCTGGCACGCCGGGGCGGTGCCGGAGGTCCTCGCGGCATTTGCCGAGCCCCCCACGGCCGAGGCACTGGGGCTCTACGCCCACATCCCCTACTGCCGCAAGCGCTGCAAGTTCTGTTACTTCCGCGTCTACACCGACGTGACGGCCGGCGACGTGGAGCGGTACACCGAGGCGCTCGTGCGCGAGGCGGCGCTCGTGGCGGCCCAGCCCGCGGTGCGCGACCGCATCCTGCGGTATGTCTATTTCGGCGGCGGCACGCCGTCGTTCCTCTCGGTCCGTCAGCTCGAGCGGCTCGTCGACGGTCTGCACCGGAGTTTCGGCTGGGACGATGCGGAGGAGGTGACCTTCGAGTGCGAGCCGGGCACGCTCTCGGAGCCCAAGGTGCGGGCGCTGAAGTCACTCGGCATGACCCGCATCTCGCTGGGCGTCGAGAACTTCGACGACGTCATCCTCGAGGCCAATGGCCGGGCCCACCTGTCGGCGGAAATCCTGCGGGCCTGGGAGTGGATCCGCCGCGCCGGGTTTCCCAATACGAACATCGACCTCATCGCGGGGATGCTCGGTGAGACCACCGAGTCGTGGCAGGCGACCGTCGAGAAGACGCTCGCCCTCGAGCCGGACAGCGTGACGATCTACCAGATGGAGCTCCCGTTCAACACGGTGTTCGTGCGGGATGCGAAGCACGGCGGCGGCACCGTGCCCGTCGCGGACTGGCCGACGAAGCGGGCGTGGGTGGACTGGGCGTTCGACCGGTTCGTGCGGGCGGGCTATGCGATATCGAGCGGCTACACGCTCGTCCGCGACCCGGCCCGCGTGCACTTCCGCTATCGCGACATGCTCTGGGAGGGCAGCGATCTCGTCGCGCTCGGCGTGGCCAGCTTCGGGCACGTCGGCGGCGTGCACTACCAGAACGAGACCCACCAGGCCGACTACCTCGATGCCGTCGAGGCGGGGCGGCTCCCGATCGTGCGCGGACTGCGGCCGACGCGCCGTGAACTGCTCATCCGCGAGCTCGTGCTCGGCCTCAAGCGAGGACGTCTCGACACCGGCCGACTCGAGCGGAAATTCGGGATCGACCCGCTCGTCGAGTGGGCTCGCGAGTGGGAGTCGCTCGAGGCGGAAGGAGTCGCGGAGCGACGGCCACCGGAAGTGCGACTGTCGCGGGAGGGCATCCTGCGGGTGGACTCCCTGCTGCCGCGGTTCTTCGAGGCTCCGCCCCCGGTGGGAGCCTGACGTCGCGGAAGAGGCTCGGGCCCGGGCCGCACGAGCCCCGGCTGGCCGGTCGGCCCGCACGGGACGGTCGCGGGTGGGGGTTTCCACGGCCTGTTAGCGTTGCCACCCGGCCGCGGTTTTCCGAGCGTGGCGTGGAATGTGCAGAGTGCGTCCATCGTCGGATGCCTGTAAACGAGCGGCGCGGAGGTGTCCTT
>JBJTBO010000471.1:0-2348 GCA_046091445.1 Planctomycetaceae bacterium
CCGGTGGCTCTTCGACATGCTGTGGCGGAGCCGGGCCACACACGACCACGATGTCCGGTCGCACCACGGTGTCGTTGGTCACGATCCAATCGATTTCCGCAAGCACGGTCGCCCGGCAGCCGGCGGCATCGATCGCGTTCCACAACACGGCCGCCAGGCGGGAGAGTCGCTCGGCATGCGGTCCAAACGGGCTGGGTGTCATCGCCACGGCGACCCCGTCGAGCAACTCCCAATCGCCCTTCCACGCAGCGTGATCGGCCACGGTGTAGTGCGGCAGGTATCGCGGGGCCGTGCTCAAGACGAACTCCTGCGGGCAGACGCCCTGGCCTCTCGAGTGCGGAAGTGTACTGACGTACCCGTTGCTGCGTCAAACAGGGATGCATGAGGGACCAGGCGACGCCTAGGGGTCGCGCGCGGCCAGGAAGGAGGCGTGCCGGTCGCCGGCACTCGCGGCATCGTGCTTCGGGCACGTCGTGACGGCCTGATCCACGCGGCCCTGCCGGTGCTGGAGGATCTGTGGTCGAAGGCATGAACCTCTCGCGCGACGTCACACTCGACCGACAGATCGACGTCGAAACAGGCCGTGTGTGTGCCCTTGGCACGCGACGCGAAGATGATCGCGGCAGGCATGAGACATTCAGCGTGTGCCGGGCAACGCGTCCACCACGTCCGCCCATGAGCGG
Organism: Planctomycetaceae bacterium; assembly: GCA_046091445.1. Lineage (GTDB taxonomy): Bacteria > Planctomycetota > Planctomycetia > Pirellulales > UBA1268 > QWPN01. The sequence goes on from JBJTBO010000471.1 coordinate 684, forward strand.
CAGCCGCCGTAGGACTCGTGCCAGGGAAGGGTGATCGGCTCGGGCAGCCGGGCCACGTCGACGACGAGCAGATGGACACCGTCGCCCCAGCGGTGGAAGCGTTCCTCGACGACGGCGTCGGACCAGACGTGGCGGCCACGGTACGCGGCGAGCTGACGCAGCGACTCGAGTCGGCGTGACTCCCGCACGCGGGCCGCATGACGGAACACGACCGTGCCCGCCGGCGGACGATCGGCGTCGATGTCGACAAGCAGGTCACGGGCCTCCGGCACGAGGCTCTCCGCCGACTGGTGGAGGAACGTCGGGAGCAGCAGGAAGGCGTCGTGCTCGACCCGGAACCCGCCATCCGGTTCCACGATGCCGCCCTTGCGCAGGATCACGTCCTGCTGCCCGGCCGCGAGGGCACGGCAGATGACGGCCCATTCCTTGAACGCGACGCGGGGGGGCGCCGTCGGCCACGTCGCATCGGGATCGCGGCCCCGCACCGGAATCGCGCTCACTTCGCCGCCGGCCGCACGTGGATGCCGTCGCCCGTCAGTTGGATGACGGGAATGCCGAGCTTCGGGTCGAACCTGCCGCTGCCACGGATCACCACGTCCTGCCCCTCCTTCACGCCGAAGAGCGCGCGGGCGTCGATCGGAAGTTCCGTGCCATCCTCCCCGACGAACTGCACCGCCGCGATCGGCGCGCTGGCCGCGCGCTTCTTGCAGAAGGGGCAGTCATCCGCCTTGTGTCCCGGCTTCGACGCGTGGCCGTCGGGCATCTCGACGAGGGAGAATGACGCCTTGCCCTTCACGAAGGGGTCCATGCCACGGCCGCCGATCCGGCCGACGACGACGATCGGCTGCGGCTCGGGTGTGAGCTTCTCCTTCGCCGCGGTGAGCGACAGGGCCCCGGCGGGTTCGTCGGCCAGCACGAGCCGACCCCGGGCCGCGGCGACGTCGAACTCCGCTCGTACCGCCGTCGCTGCGAGGGCGATCGCGGCGGCCGCCAGGGCGGTCGCCACACCGCGTGTTCCACCGCCGACGGGTCCCATGACCGCGCGAATCCGATTCATGATCAGTTCTCCTCCGCGGCGGCTCGCGTGGCGAACCGCTCCTTGAGCGAGCCCAGCGCCGCCTTGAACCGCTCCTCGAGGGACGCATGCACCTCGGCCGGGGTCTCCTTGGCATCGGCGCCGGCGTGGAGGGCGACGTCGAGCTTGTCGAAGCACTCGAAGAGTTCGTCGATCGCCTTGCCACCGGCCTCCTTGAGATCGGCGGCCAGCTCCTGTTTCTCCAGCAGTCCCCGCAAATCCTCGAGGAGGTGTCCGGCGGCATGCACGGCATCATCCGCCGCATCCTTCGCCCCCGACCCAAGTTTCTCGCCGACGTCCGCAAGCAGCGTCTCGAGCTCCGCGACGCCCTCCGCCAGCGTCTCCGGATGATCGTGATCGCCATGGGCGTCCTTCCCGGCCTTGTCCCCATGGTCGTGCTTCGCATGATCGTGGTCATGATCGTGATCGTGATCGTGATCGTGGTCAGCATGGCCATCACGGCCCGCCACGGAGCCGGCCGGTGGCTTCGGCGCTGCCGCCGGGGAACATCCCCAGAGCGCGGCGGTGCCGACGACGAGCGCGGAGAGCGTGCCGACCAGGCCGGCACGGGGCAAGGAGAGGTGAGAGGG
>JBJTBO010000472.1:0-2929 GCA_046091445.1 Planctomycetaceae bacterium
GCCGCAGACGAGCGAGAGGATGTCGTCCGCGACCGCGGCCCGCTGTCGCGCCGGCTTCACGAGGTCGAGCCGGGCCAGCGCGCGGTCGATCTTCGCGGCGGCTCCGCGGGCCGCGGTCGTGAACCGCACCTCGCCGAGCGTTCCGCCGGCGACCAGCGGGCCACACTCCACCGGCGGCGGCCGCCGGACCACCGCGATGTCGCATCCGGCGGCATCGATGTGCCGCACGGCCTCGTCGGTCCAGCCGGCGGCCCGGCGGGTGAGCTGCGAGCGTTTCATGGGGGATTCCGGGAGGTGCCGCGTCACGACAGTCGTAACGCATCAGGATTGCAGCTGCAAACGGTTCGCTCGAACGGCCGGAACGCGGTCGCGTCAGGGCCGGTGCTCGGCGAGAAACGCCCGAAAGGCCCCGAACTCCTTGGAGATCGTCTTCGCCTCGTCGGCATAGGTTGAGCCGGTGCCGCCGTGGAGCTTGTCGTCGATCCGCGAGAACGCGTCGAAGAGCACCCCGGCGCTGCGTTCGACGGCCTTGCGGTCGAGGGTGACTCCCGCCGTGCCGGCGAGCTTCGGCAGGTCCTCGAGCAGGTGCCCGATCGCGTGGAGATCGTCGTGGGCCGCGTCGGGGTCGTTGGCCTCGAAGGCGGCGCGAATTTTGTCGTCGTGGTCGATGATCGCCGCGTGTGCGTCGCGAAACGTCGGCTGCGACGCATCGACGGACGGCGTGGTCTGGCCTGCTCCGGCGGCGGGGCCGCCATGGGCATGGTCGTCGTGCCCGTGTGCATGGCCGTCGGAGGCCGGGCCGTGGTCGTGCGCGGATGCGGCCTGGCTTGGCCCCGCATGCGCGACGGTGGAGGCCGGCTGTGTCGCGGTGCCGCAACCGGTCGCCGCGCCGATCACGAGGCCTACCGCCAGAAACGCCGCCGCCAGACCACCGGCCCGCGGGGCGACGCCCTCACCGCGGCGCCCCGCAACCATCTGCATGCCTCTCGTGATCATCTCGACCATCGAATTCCCTCTCTGCATGACGTGGTTCGCCCCATAGCATCGATCCTAGCGTGTCCCGGACAAAGATGCAACTCAATTGCATGTGCATCGAAAGGGCATTATGCTGCGAGAGGCAATCCGATGGCTCACCCATGGGTTCCAGGGAGCTGTCAGCCTCCGGCGACTGACGAACGGATGCATCGCATGTCGGCTTCCTCCGCCCTGTCGCAGCCCGATGAAACTCCGCCGTTGCCCGCCACCGCGCGGGCCGCACTCGCGCAGGTGGCCTGCTGCGTGGGCTGCTGCTGCGGCCGCGTCGATCGCGGCTTTCCGCCGGTGCCGGTCGAGCGGATCAAGGAGGTCTGGAAGCGCGAGAAGCTCAACCGCACGGTGCAGCTGACGATCTCCGGCTGCCTGGGGCCCTGCGACATGGCCAACGTGATCCTCGTGATGACCGCGGCCGGCACCGCCTGGTTCGGCGGCATCGAGGACGAGGGCGTGTTCACCGAAGTGATCGACTGGGCGCGGGCCTGCCATGCCGCGGGTGCGGTCCTCCCGCTGCCGGCCGTGCTCGAGCGGCACCGCTTCTGCCGCTTCGCGGCCGCGAGTCCCACCTGACGCGTCGGCAGGCGGGGGTGGGCCCGATCGAGCTCACGGAACGCGTGAAGAAGCGCCCAGGGCTGGTGCCAGCAACGCGCCGTCGCGCATTCCGGCTACAGGCAGCTTCCCCCGCCGGGGAGCCGGCGGCGCAGGAAGTTCATCCGCTTGTCCACGGGCAGCGCCAGACGCCAGGCGATGAGTTCCTCGAGCTGCCGGTCGCTCTCGGCAGCGAGGGCGGCAAGTTTTTTGCGACGCGACGGCGACGCGGCTGCCACCGCGTGGCGGGTCTTTCTCCGCTGCAAACGCCCGGTTGGCTGCGGCTGTCGTCTGGGCATGCATCGGTCCTCGGTCGGGCGCCTCCGCGAGGGCTGCGAGCAGACTCGACAGGAGCGGGGTGGCGTCCACGGGCCCATGGTAACCGGTCGGCTATCTGCCCGGACGACAGCCGGTGCCACGAGCGGCCGCGGACCGGAAGGCTTCGTATGCCTTTCGATAATTGACATCCAGCGATGAACGCCCGCATAGTACGTTGCCGACAACGCGATGAGGTGTTTTCCATGGCGCGATACACACTCGATGCGGAAACCAGCCGCCACCTCGGCGAAGCCACCCAACCCGTCGAACTGTGCGATGACGCCGGCACGGTGATCGGGGTTTTCTTTCCTGAACGAGGGGGACGAGGGCTGCCCCCTCCCGGTCTCACATCGTCGCTGAGTGCCGAGGAGATCGATCGCAGGCGCAGCGTCCGCACGGGTCGCACGCTCGACGAGATTCTCCGGAGCGTGGAGTCGCGGTGAGGCATTTCGTCTTCTGGGTTCCCGAGGCGGACGAAAAACCCCAGTCGATTCTCACGGCAGGGGATGCGATGCACGATCTCCTTTCGCGTCGTTCGGGAAGTCGACTTTTGGCTGGCACGCGACCCGCTCGATTTCGGTGAGTCGCGATTCGACACGGTGCGACTGGGGGTCGTTCGCCCGCTCGCCGTGCTCTTTGATGTGCTTGCCGATCCGCCGACGGTGATCGTGCTCGACATCTGGCTGTTCTGAACACGCTGGTGCGTCGTCCGCGTGGGCACGCGGGCTTCCCGCGCGCTCACGCTTCACCGCTGCCCGCCGCTGCGGTGCCGGTGATTCTCCTGTTTGCGGTCGCACTCCCGACGGTCGGCGTGTCGCTGCTCCTGGTGCTGCTCGGCGAAGGCGCCATCAAACGGGTGCGAGCCCGGCGGCTCGAGCGTGCCGCCTGAGGTGGTCGCAATGCGCCTCGAGGTCGACGACTTCCTGCTCGGTGGCCAGGCCGAGCGGAGGGTGGAGCCGGATGTGCTCGGGCGGCACGCCGAGGCTCGCTT
>JBJTBO010000473.1:0-4906 GCA_046091445.1 Planctomycetaceae bacterium
CAGACCGAGGCTGCGGGCCACCTCCTCCGGCGTCGGGACGCGGCCGAGCGCGTCGGTGAGTCGCAGCGTCGCCCGCCGCCACTTCGAGAGCAGCTCGACCATGTAGGCCGGGATGCGGATCGTCTTGCCCGAGTTGATCAGCGCCCGCTTGATCGACTGCTTGATCCAGTAGCTCGCGTACGTGCTGAACCGGGTACCGACTCCCGGATCGAAGCCCTCGACCGCCCGCAAGAGACCGAGGTTGCCCTCCTCGATCAGGTCGGGCAGGGGCAGCCCGCGATTGGCGTAGCCGCGGGCGATGTTGACGACCAGCCGGAGGTTGGCCCGCACCATGTGGTCGCGTGCCAGGGCGTCCCCCCGGGCGATCGCGTGGGCGAGGGACTTCTCCTCGTCGGCCGTGAGGAGCGACGTCTCGTTGATCTCCCGGAGGTAGGTCTCGAGCGGGTTCTGCACGGCGGACGCGGGCTTGCGGCGACGGCTGGGCATGGGTGCGCTGATGCTCCGGACGACGGGAAACGAGGCGATGGGTCGCGCGGCACACGGACCGCGGCGGCGAAACGAGACCGGCCGAACCGGCACACGCACAGTATCGGCGGCCCGGTGCGGCGACTCGACCGACGCCGTGGAGAAGGCGGACCGTGCGGGGCGTGCCGTGTGCGCCGGATGGAACGGTCGATCCGCCACCACCGCCTGCAGGCGGTGGTGGCGGGGACCTGTGCCGACGAGCAGCCCTCGTGCGCCGCGTGTGGCGCCGTTCAGCGACGGCCCGCGATCTGGCCCTGTGGCGTCAGCTCGTCGATGATCTTGGGGATGTAGCGGCTGAGCACCTCGGCGAGCTGCTCCCGGTCGATGCCGCGGGGCTTCGCGATCTGCTCGAGCTCGCGCTGGCCGAAGACATCCTCGATCTGCCGTCGATCGACCGGCTTGTTCGGGCCGGTGCGCACCCACGAGTCGACCTGCTCCCGCATCCCCTTCTCCTCGACCTGCCGCACGACGTCCGGAAGTTTCGACGCGCTGCCGCCGCCAAAGATCTGCGTGAGGATGTCATTGAGGTCACCGGGCGAGGGCATGCCCGCCGGCGACTGCTGGGGCTGACGCTGCTGGGGCGCGGGTGCCGGCTGGGCTCCGGCGCCCTGGATCACCTGCTTGAGAATCTCGCCGAGAATGTCCATGAAAAACGATCGCCTCGCTCGTGGGAAGGAAGTCGGTGGAACGGAACGCTCGGAGAGTCTATGGAGGCCGCACGACCGGGGAAAGCACCCGGGGCGGTCCGCGCGTCAGTCGTCGATGCCGAGCGCGCGGAGTTTCGCACGCAGGGTCGCGCGGTCGAGGCCCAGCAGGCGGGCCGCGGCGGTGCGGTTGCCGCCGGTGTGCGCGATCGCATCCCTGACGAGCGCCTCCTCCAGCAGCGCCACGGCGCGGGCGTGGAGGTCGGGCGAGGCCTCCGAGGCGAGGGCTGCACGTGCCGCCGCCGACCAGGTCCCGACCGCCGCCCGCAGGGCGGCCGACGCCGCATCCATCGGGGTCGTACCGTGGTCGTGTCCCACGGTGACCGGGCGGGGCAGGTGCTCCGGCCGCAGCGTGCCCCCGCGGGCGACGACCGCCGCGTACTCGACGGCGTGCTCGAGCTCGCGCACGTTGCCCGGCCACGCCCGGCCGCGCACCGCGTCGAGGAATTCCGGCGCGATGGCCGGAACCGGGCCGGCCGCGGACCGCCTGGTGAGAAAGTGCCGCACGAGGACGTCGATGTCGTCGAGCCGTTCGGCGAGCGACGGCAGCGCGATCGGGAAGACGCGCAGCCGGTGGTACAGATCCTCCCGGAAGGTGCCCTCCGCCAGGGCCTCGGTGAGGTCGCGGTTGGTCGCGGCGATGACCCGCACGTCGACGCAGCGCGGTGCGGACTCCCCGACCCGCGTCACCTCGCCGCTCTCGAGCGCCCGCAGGAGCGATGCCTGCACGGCGGGCGGAGCCTCGCCGATCTCATCGAGGAAGAGCGTGCCGCCGGCGGCCATCTCGAAGAGGCCCGGCCGGTCGGCGATCGCGCCGGAGAACGAACCCCGGACGTGCCCGAAGAGTTCGCTTTCCACGACACCGGGCGCGAGCGCCGCGAGATTCGTGACGACGAACGGCTGCGTGCGTCGTGCGCCGTGGTCGTGGATCGCGCGGGCCACGAGCTCCTTGCCGGTGCCAGTCGCACCGGTGACGAGCACGGGGAGGTCGCTGGCAGCGACCAGCGCGATCTGCTTGAACACCTCCTGCATCGCCGGGCAGCCACCGACGAGCGCCGCCGGCGTCCGCGACCGCGCGCCGTCGCCATCCGCGCCGCCCACGGCGTCGTGCGGCGCGCGCTCCGCCAGCGCCCGGTCGACCACCTCCGCGACCTTCCCGAGATCGAACGGCTTCACGAGGTAGTCGAACGCCCCGGCCCGCACGGCCCGCACGGCGGTGTCGAGGTCACCGAACGCGGTCATGATCACGACGGGCACGTCCCCCGCGGCGGCGCGGAGCTCCGGCAGGGCCGCGAGGCCGTCGCGCGAACCGAGCCGGACGTCGAGCAGGATCGTCTCGGGACGATGCTGCCGGCAGGCCGCGGCCGCCGCCTCCAGGTCGGCTGCGACCACCACGTCGTGGCCCCCGTCGCTGAAGAGCTCGCGCAGGCTCCAGCCGATCGCCGGCTCGTCATCGACGACGAGGATGCGGCTCATGTCGCGCTCCCCACGATCGCCGCCGCCGCCTGCGGCAGCGTGATCGTGAATCGCGTGCGGCCATCCCCGCGCGCCCAGCTCAAGGCACCCCCGTGCCGCTCGGCCACGGCGCCGGCCACCGTCAGTCCCAGGCCGACGCCTTCCGGCTTGCCCGTGACGAACGGGTCGCAGAGCGTCGCCGCGAGATCGTGGGGCGGGCCGGGCCCGTCGTCCTCGACCGTGATCCGCACCGCCTCGTCGTCGCCGCCGCCCTCGCCCACGATCCGCACGAGACCGTCCCGACCCGCGGCGTCGATCGCATTGAGCACGAGGTTCACAAGCGCGGCCCGCAGCGCCTCCGGATGCCCGGTCGTGCGCAGTCCGGGACGCACGGCGTGCTCGAGCCGCACTCCCGCATGCTCGCACCGCGGCCCGACGAGACCGCCGACGCGGGCGACCAGGTCCGCCACATCGACGGTGACCGGCGCCGCGTCCTCCTGCCGACCGAGCGCGAGCAGCCCGCGGATCTCGGCGGCGACGACGTCGAGCTGGAGGATCGCCACCTGCAGGCTGTCATCCCCCGCATCGCGGCGCGTCCCCGCGCGGTCACCGTCGACGCCCCCCGCGGCGTGGCACCGACGGAGGTGGAGGTCGATCGCGAGGCGTGCGCCGGTGATGGCGTTGCGCAGCTCGTGGGCGAAGCCGGCGGCGAGCTGGCCGAGGAGCCGCTGACGCTCACTCGCCACGAGGCTCGAGCGCAGCGACGCAAGCGTGCTGCTCAGGGAATCGACACCCTCGGCCAGCCGCACCACCTCGGCCGCGGGAGCGTCGCCCCGGTCCGCCGCCGCGAGCGTCGCCCCGAAATCACCGCCGGCGATCCGCGCGACGTGCCGCTCCACCGTCCCGATCTGCCGGCCGAGCCGCGTCGTCGCCGCCACGCCGAGGGGCACGAGGACCGCCAGCGTGCCCGCGCCCACCGCGAGCACGGGCCAGATCGACTGGAGCGTGGTCGCCCAGACGCTCTGCACCGGCGTGAGCACCACCACCCGCTCGGGACGCACGCCGGTCGACCGCACGAGGCCGACCTCCATCGACTCGCCGGCGACCGTCGCCGTGCCGCCCCCCCGCGCGACGAGCGCCGCCAGGGCCGGGGCGTCGATCGCCTGCGGCGGCAGCGTCGAGAGCCCAGGCCCGCCCCGCGACGTGTCCCAGACCACGAAGTGGCTGCCGGTGAGCCGGCTCAGGGTGTCGAGCACCTGCCGCGACACGGCCACCCGCGACTCCCCGAGCGCGGCGGCCACCTGCTCCTGGCGAACCCGCGCCGCCTCGCGCGACCGGCGCACCGCGAGCCAGGCCGCGAATCCCCCGTTGGCGATCCCCGCGGCGAGCACGAGTCCGACCGTCGGCAGCACGAGCTGCTGCGCGAGCGGGACAGCGGCGCGACGAGGGGAGCGCATGCAGGGCGGTTTCGGAACGGGCGGCGCGAGACGGGATTCCCGTAGCGTACCTCGGGATCGGCGGGCCGCTCCTCGGGCGCTGCGGACCGGTCGTGGTCAGAAGCGGAAGTACAACCGCGCGTTGTCGCAGCAGACCGCCGTGACGAGGTGGTCGAGCCAGTCGCCACGGTCGGGCAGCCGACCCGTCTCGACATCGGACCCCACGAGGTCGCAGAGGATGCGGCGGAAATACTCGTGGCGGGGGTACGAGAGAAACGACCGTGAGTCGGTCACCATGCCGACGAAGCGCGCAAGCAGCCCGAAGTCGGAGAGCATGTTCATCTGCTCCCGCATCCCCCGTTCCTGATCGAGGAACCACCAGGCGCTGCCCCACTGGATCTTGCCCGGAATGGCGCCGTCCTGGAACGAGCCGGGGAGCGCCGAGAAGAGCGCGTTGTCCGCCGGGTTGATGTTGTAGAGGATCGTGCGGCCGAGGCGGTCGTCACGGGCGAGCGCCCCGAGCAGGCGCACGAGGCCCGGCCCCTGCCGGGCGTCTCCGATCGTGTCGCAGCCGGCGTCGCCGCCGAGCCGTGCGGCGAGGAGCGGGTTGGGGTCGCGGAAGGGACCCAGGTGCAGCTGCGTGACCCATCCGGCAGCCTGATTGAGCCGGGCGACGAGGCCGACCAGCCAGGTCGCGAATCGTGCGGCATCGGCGGCGTCCGCCGGAGTGCCGCCGATCGCGCGCTCCCAGATGCGTCGCGCCGTCTGGTCCGTCACCTCCTCGTC
>JBJTBO010000474.1:0-7485 GCA_046091445.1 Planctomycetaceae bacterium
GCACAAGGCCCGCCTCGCCGAGGTGCGGAACCGTGCCGAAGCCCTCTGCTTCCAGACCGAAAAGCTCATCAAGGAACACGAGGCGAAGCTCTCGGCGTCCGACAAGGCTCCGCTCGAGGCGGCGATCACCACGGCCCGCGAGATGGCCACGGGCGAGGACGTGGACGCCATCCAGTCGGCGCACGACGCGCTCGAGCAGGCGGCCCACGCGCTCTCGAAGGTGCTCTACGAGCAGACCTCGCAGCGCGGCGGTGCGGCGGGCGAGCCGGGAGCGGCGGCGACCGCCGGCGCGGCGACGGGCGGCGACGACGCGATCGACGCCGAGTTCGAGGTGAAGAAGGACGCGTGAGCGATCGGCCTCGCGTGAAACACGCGGTGGCGGCCCGATGCCCCGCGTAGAAGGGGAGGGTGCGCCATGCCGTTCCGGTTCGACAAGTTCACGATCAAGGCCCAGGAGGCGGTGCAGGGCGCCGTCGAGCTCGCGGGCCAGCGTGGGAATCCGCAGGTGACGCCGGTGCATCTCCTGCACGCCCTCGTCGCCGAGCGCGAGGGGATCGTGCGGCCGCTCTTCGAGAAGATCGGCGTCGCTCGGGGCCAGCTCGCGCGGATCATCGACGCCGAGCTTTCGCACCTGCCGAAGGTGTCAGGCGGGGCCCAGCCCCAGCCCGACCAGGAGCCGCTCCGCGTAGTCGACGCGGCGCCGCCGGAGTCGCACGCCATGAAGGATGCGTTCGTCTCCACCGACCACCTGCTCCTGGCCCTCGCGAAGACGCCCTCGAAGGCGCACACGGTGCTCGGGCTCGCGGGCGTGCGGGAGAAGGAGCTCCTCGCGGGCCTGCAGGCCGTGCGCGGCCAGTCGCGGGTGACGGACCAGAACCCCGAGGAGAAGTTCCAGGCGCTCGAGAAGTACGGCATCGACCTCGTTCAGCGGGCCAGCCAGGGCAAGCTCGACCCGGTGATCGGCCGCGACGCCGAGATCCGCCGGGTCATCCAGGTGCTGTCGCGACGCACGAAGAACAATCCGGTGCTCATCGGCGAGCCGGGCGTCGGCAAGACGGCGATCGCGGAGGGGCTCGCCCTGCGGATCGTGCAGTCGGACGTGCCGGAGAACCTCCGCGGGCGGCGGGTCGTCGCGCTCGACCTCGGGGCGCTCATCGCCGGCACGAAATACCGCGGCGAGTTCGAGGACCGTCTGAAGGCGATCCTCCGCGAGGTGGAGGCCGCGGCCGGGAACGTGATTCTCTTCATCGACGAGCTGCACACCGTGATCGGCGCCGGTGCGGCCGAGGGGGGCTCCGACGCGGCCAACCTGCTCAAGCCGGCCCTCGCCCGCGGTGAGCTCCGCTGCATCGGTGCGACCACGCTCGACGAGTACCGCAAGCACATCGAGAAGGACGCCGCCCTCGAACGGCGCTTCCAGCCCGTGTTCGTGGGCGAGCCGAGCGTCGAGGACACGATCGCGATCCTCCGGGGGCTCAAGCCGCGGTACGAGGCGCATCACAAGGGGGTGAAGATCAAGGACTCGGCGCTCGTCGCCGCCGCCGAACTCTCCCACCGCTACATCGCCGACCGCTTCCTGCCCGACAAGGCGATCGACCTCATGGACGAGGCGACGAGCCGGATCGCGATGGAGCTGCAGAGCGTGCCGAGCGAGATCGACGAGGTCCAGCGGCGGCTCGTGCAGCTCGAGCTCGCCGGCCGCCAGCTCGCCGAGGAGACCGAGGAGCACGCCCGCGAGCGGCTCGCCGAGATCGAGGCCGAGTCGGCGGACCTGCGCAGGAAGCTCGCCAGCCTCCGCGAGCAGTGGGAGGCGGAGAAGAGCGGCGTGGGGAGCGTGCAGGAGCTGCGCAAGCAGCTCGACGAGGTGGAGCACGAGTTCGCCCGCGCGGGTGCCCAGATCAAGGAGCGGCAGTCGGGCGGGCTGCCGGTCGAGGAGACGCTCTACCAGCGGCTCTACGAGCTCGACGTGAAGCGCAAGGGGCTCGTGCAGCGGCTCGAGCAGGAGGGCACGGAGAAGGAGGCGAAGGAGACCGTCGGGAAGCCGAACAAGCGCCTGCTCCGCCGCGAGGTCGGTCCGGAGGAGATCGCCGAGGTCGTGAGCGCGTGGACCGGCATTCCGGTGACGCGGCTCGTGGAGAGCGAGCGGGCCAAGCTCCTCGTCCTCGAGGAGCGGCTCCACCAGCGCGTCGTCGGCCAGGACGAGGCGGTCGAGGCCGTGAGCGACGCGGTCCGCCGCAGCCGCGCGGGCCTGCAGGATCCGAATCGGCCCATCGGCTCGTTCCTCTTCCTCGGCCCCACCGGCGTCGGCAAGACGGAACTCTGCAAGGCGCTCGCCGAGGTGCTCTTCGACGACGAGAACGCGATGGTGCGGATCGACATGAGCGAATTCATGGAGAAGCACACGGTCGCGCGGCTCATCGGTGCACCGCCCGGCTACGTCGGCTACGAGGAGGGAGGACTGCTCACCGAGGCGGTGCGGCGGCGGCCCTACTCGGTCGTCCTGCTCGACGAGATGGAGAAGGCCCACCGCGACGTCTTCAACGTGCTGCTCCAGGTGCTCGACGACGGCCGCCTCACCGACAGCCTCGGCCACACCGTGGACTTCACGAACACGATCGTCGTCATGACGAGCAACGTCGGCAGCCAGATCATCCAGGAGATCACGAAGGAGGGGGGCGGCGAGCAGGAGATGCGGGACGCCGTCAAGGACGCGCTCTCGGCCCGCTTCCTCCCCGAGTTCCTCAACCGGATCGACGAGACGATCATCTTCCACCCGCTCGACCAGAAGCACATCCACCGGATCGTCGAGATCCAGCTGCGCCGACTCGTCACCCAGGCGGCCAAGGCGGGCATCACGCTCGACTTCACGGCGGCGACCGTGGACGAGGTGGCGCGGCTCGGGTACGACCCGGTCTACGGTGCGCGGCCGCTCAAGCGGGTGATCCAGCAGCAGCTGCAAAACGCGCTGGCCCGGGAACTCCTCTCCGGGGCCTTTCCGGAAGGCAGTGCCGTGCGCATCGACTTCCTGCAGGACGGCTTCACGTTCACGAAGGCGGCCTGAGGCCGCAACGTGTTCCGGGCCGCCGCCCGCCCCGTGGCCTCGAGCGGCGCGGGGCAGGGGACACCCCGCGGACCGCGTTCAGCGCTTGCGGTCCACGAGACCCATCCGCTCGATGAGCAGGTCGCAGCCGGGCGTGAGCTTTCTGAGCTTCTCGGCCATCGCGAGCTTCTCGCTGGTGGTCGCCTTCTTGAGCTTCGACTGAAACTTCGTGAGCTTCTGGCGGCGGTGACGACGCCGCTTCACTTCCTTCATCCGGTTGCTGATGCCGCCCATGGGCTGTGGGTTCCACGCGTGACTGGATCTCGTGTCGAGACTGTAAAAAACCGGCGGGGTGCCGTCAAAGCCGGTGCCCCGTGCGGCCGCAGGGCGGACTGGCCCGCGTTCATCCGGCGCGACCGCCGACGCCGGCTCGAGCGCACCCAAGATACGTGTGTCGCCGGCTTGGGGGCGGCAAAAGTCTCGTCGCGTGGGCCGCCGCGGCCCAATGCTCCTCGAGCGTTCGCCGACTCCCTTCGCCTACCCGCCTTGGTCTGCCCCGTCGTCGCTACATCTGCGCAAGACGTGCTCTAAGATAATTACGATCGCCAGCCGGACGGGTGGCAGAGCGGTTGAATGCACCGGTCTTGAAAACCGGCAGTCGCGAAAGCGGCTCGTGGGTTCGAATCCCACCCCGTCCGCCTTCGTGCCCGTGCCTCGCGCGCGTGCAGGTCCGCGTGCCTTCTCCGCCCCGGGTCACGCGCGTCGCGCCGCGAACGAGGCAACGGTCGCCCGCAGACCGTCCTCGAGCGACGTGCACGGCGTCCATCCCAGCACGCGCTCCGCCAGGGACGCGTCCAGGAGATTCGACCGCAGGTCCCCCTGCCGCGGCGGCCCGTGCACGGGTGGGGCGAGTGCCGGCGGCGTGCCGTCGGCGGCGAGGACGGCGCCGACCTGGCGACGGATGATCGACTCCAGGTGGCTCACGTCCGTGCCACAGCCTGTGCCGATGTTGAGCATGGTGAGCGCCCCCGCGGGAAGGGTCGGCAGGTCGGCGGTGAGCGCGAGGACGTTCGCGCGGGCGACGTCCGGGCCGTAGACGTAGTCGCGGACGTGGCGACCGTCCCCATGGATCGTCACGCGCTCCCCCGCGAGGAGCTGCCGGCAGAAGATCGCCACGACCCCCGCCTCACCATGGGGGTTCTGACGCGGACCGTACACGTTCGCGTAGCGCAGGGCCACCGCCGTGAGACCGTGCTCGCGGGCGTAGAAGTCGAGATACCGCTCACCGACCCACTTCGAGATGCCGTATGGGGTCGCCGGGCTCGTCGGTGCCGCCTCCGGCGCCGGCGTGGTGACATCCCCGCACAGTCCACCGGTCGATGCGAATACCACCCGCCGGCATCCACCGTGCACCGCGGCATCGAGCACATTGAGGAGCCCGATGCAGTTCACCTCGGCATCGAAGCGTGGCTCGCGAATCGACCGGCTGACGGAGATCTGGGCGGCCTGGTGGCAGACCGCGTCGGGGCGTTCCCTCTCGAACAGCGCAGCGATCGCCTCGCGATCGACGATGTCGATCATGTGAATCTTCGTGGCATGCGGCAGGTTGTCCCGTGAACCGCTCGACAGGGCGTCCACGACGATGACGTGATGCCCTGCCGCGAGCAGGCCGTCGACGACGTGACTGCCGATGAAGCCGGCGCCTCCGGTGACCACGATCTTCATGCCGCAAACTCCTCCGGCCGGTGCCGTGCGAGCGTCCTCTCGCGCAGGACGCATACCGATCGCGTCCGCTCAGTCCTCGGGCTGCTCGCCGTCCGGCGCCATCTTGACGAGACGCGGATCGAACCGGGCGGTGGTGTGGACCAGATCCGCCTGGGCCGCCATCACTGAGGCGATGTCCTTGTAGGCGAACGGCGCCTCGTCGAGGCCCGCGCTGATGAGCCGCACGCCGCCCGCCGCGAGCGCCGCCCGCACGTCCTTCCACCGATACGACTGGCGCGCCTTCGTCCGGCTCATGCGGCGCCCGGCTCCGTGGCTCGCCGAGTCGAGGGACGCGGCGGCCCCCCGGCCACGCACGAGGTAGCCCGGCGTCGCCATCGACCCGGGAATGATGCCGAGCACACCCGCACCCGCCGGCGTGGCACCCTTGCGATGCACCACGACCGTGCGCCGACCGCCGTCCACGAGGTGCTCCTCCTGCCAGGCGAAGTTGTGATGGTTTTCGACGTCGAGAATCACCCCCGCGCCGAGGTGTTCGGCGACGTGCCGATGGATGCAGGCGTGATTCGCCGCCGCGTACCGACCCATGAGGCTCATCGCCGCCCAGTATTCCCGTCCCGGCTCGCTGTCGAGCGGAAGCCAGCCGAGATGCCGCATCGATGGCGGCAGGTCGCGGCAGCGATCGAGCGCGATGCGGGAGTAATGCTCGCAGACGGCCGCGCCCGTGCCCCGCGACCCGGAGTGGGACAGGAGCGCGAGGTAGGTGCCGGCGGCAAGGCCGAGCGTTCCGGCCTCGTCGGCCGCAACCGACAACGTGCCGAACTCCACGAAATGGTTGCCGCTACCGCTCGTGCCGAGCTGGAGCCTCGCGCGGTCGCGGAACCGCTGCGTCACCGGCGAGACGCACCAGTCCTCGTCGAGCACGGGGTGCTCCCGAGGCCGCGACCGCGTGACGCCGTCGTTCCGCCCGAACTCGGCCCCGACGCCGAACCGCGTCTCGGCTTCGAGGGCCGCGGTCAGCCGATCCGCCTGCGTGTCGAGCCACAGCGGCGGGAGGTCGAGGACCGACAGCTTCATCCGGCAGGCGATGTCCACGCCCACCGCGTAGGGCACCACCGCCTGCTCGGTGGCCAGGACACCGCCGATCGGCAGACCGTAGCCGACGTGGGCGTCGGGCATGATCGCGCCTGCAACCGCGACCGGCAGCCTCATCGACGCCTCCAACTGGGCCACTGAGGCGGGGTCGATGTCCGTGCCCCACTGCCGCCAGGGAACGGGCTCGTCGCGTGGCCGCAGCGTCGCGGTCGCGGCCGACTCGGTCGCACGCAGGTCCGCGAGCGCGGCCGCGAGTGGGCCGAAGTGCGGATCCGCGCCGAACGTCTCGGGCGTGGCGACGATCCCGGTCAGGATGCGGCGGACATCGTCGGCGGCGACGCCCGCGCGCCGCGCCTCGCCCACCATCACGCCGGCACGCGCGACGAGCGACCCCGGGATTCCCAGGCGGGCGATGGCCTTGGCGTTCACGCGCGACCCCGCCCCATGGCCCGTGGCACGCTGCCCAGCGGCATGGCCGTCAGTCCCTGCTCCGGAGCTTCGACAGGAGACGGAGGATCTCCATGTAGAGCCACACGAGCGTGACCATGAGCGCGAAGGCGCCGTACCACTCGAGGTACTTCGGGGCCCCACGCTCGGCTGCCTGCTCGATGAAGTCGAAGTCGAGCACGAGGTTCAACGCCGCGATCACCACCACGACGAGGCTGAACCCGATGCCGATCGGCCCCGCCTCGTGGATGAAGGGGACCGGAAACCCGAAGAACCCGCCGATCATCGAGATGAGGTAGACGAGACAGATGCCGCCCGTCGCGGCGACGATGCCGAGCTTGAAGTTTTCGGTCGCGCGCACGAGCCCCGACTGGTAGGCGAGGAGCAGGCCCAGCAGCGTGCCGAACGTGCCGCCGACGGCCTGGATGACGATGCCGGGATAGCTCACCTCGAGGCTCGCCGACACGCCCCCGAGAAACAGGCCCTCCGCAAGCGCATAGACCGGCGCGAGGGCAGGGGCCCACGTGTGCCGAAAACAGATGACGAGCGCCGCGATGAATCCGACGACGAGCCCGCCCAGCGCCCAAGGCATCGCCGCGCCGGGATTCGCCTCCACGGCCGCGAACGTCTTCGACCAGGTGAAGCAGGCGGAGCCGAACGCGAGGAGCAGGAGAAACAGCGTCTTCTGCGCCGTGCCGTTGATCGTCATCGTCGTCGGCGCGGACTGCTCGGCGACGGCATCGCGGCGGTAGACGCCGAAGTTCTCGAACGTCTTGTCGTTCAGCACGGGATTGCCGGTGCGCATGACGGTCGCTCCATGGGTGGCGTGGGATGGCGCCGAGACAGTGACGCGGCACGCACGAAGTAGTGTAGCCCGCGGCCGCCTTTCGGGGGTGGCACCGGCTCGGGGGGCGGCAAAAGTCTCCTCGCTCCGGCCCCGGCGGCCGCTCGCTCGGGAAGCGTTCGCCGACCCCCCTTCGCCTCGGCTTTCACGTACGCGAGGGCAACGCTCCAGGGAAGCATGCGCATTTCCTCGGATACATCGGACCCTCATGTGGCACCGGCTCGGGGGGCGGCAAAAGTCTCCTCGCTCCGGCCGCGGCGGCCGCGCGCTCGGGACGCGTGCGCCGCCCCCCCTTCGCCTCGTCGATTCCAGCGGTGGCCGCTTCACGACGTGCCAC
>JBJTBO010000475.1:0-6993 GCA_046091445.1 Planctomycetaceae bacterium
CGGCGAGGGAGGTGACCCGGGGCAGGATCTCGAGATGCCACCGCCATCCCGCGACCTGTCGGCCGTGGTCGCCGTAGGGCGCCTGGTGCAGCCACCAGTTGTAGTCGGCTCCGGGAGCGACCCGCGCGAGGCGACCCACGAGGAGGCGCGTGAGGTCGGCGAGCGCCTCGACGTGCGCGGGCTCGGCGGCATGGAAGAGCGGTTCGGATCGCGTGGGGAGGATCCAGGTCTCGAAGGGCTGCCGTGGGGCGGGCGGCGCGAGAGCCACGAGCCCCGCGTGCTCGGCCACGAGCCGGCCGCTCCGCACGGCATCGTCGATCAGCCGCGCGAATCCCGTCGCATCGGCGGCGGCGGCGGCGAGTTCCGCCCGGATCGACGGTGGCACGAAGTCGAGACCGACGAGCTGGCTGTGGACGTGCGCGAGGGACGCGCCGGCGGCCGGCCCCGAGTTCTTGAAGATCGTCGCCCACGCGAGGTCGCCGCGCGCGGCGAGCATCTCGAGCCGCGCGCGGCAGAGGTGCCAGACGTCGCGCCACTCCTCGGGCTGGACGCCGAGGATCGTCGATTCGTGCCGCGCCGACTCCACGACCACGTCGTGCACACCGTGGGCCGGTCGCACCGGCGCGACGGCCCCCTCGGCGTCGTCGCGCGGGTCGGCCTCCATCGCCACCGGGTAGCGGTTGGGGACGATCCGTGCGTGCCAGGAGCGCGACGCCTCGGCAGGCGCGCGCAGCACGGCCGGGGGCGTGCGGTGCTCGTTGCCGGCGCAGAAGGGACACCACGCGCCCGGATCGGTCGCCGCGTCGACGGCGACCAGGTCGGCCTCGTTCGGCCGCTCCGCCCGCTCGGGTGCGATGAAGGCCATGCGCCCCGCGAGCGGGTCGTGATGGAGCAGCGGCGGCCTCGACGGGCGGTCCCGAACGTCGGCGGAGGACGACATCGTCGACAGTATGCACCGCCGGGCGGCGAGCGGCGTGTCGTCACGTCGGTCGGCCGGTCGCGACGCGGTCCCGAGGCATCTGCAGGCCGTCGCGCGGGCACCGAGGGCCGGGTGGACAATCGCGGCCGTCGGCTACACTGCTTTCGCCTGCACCCTCGCCGTGCCAGGTCGCGGCCGGCGACCGCGTCCGGCATGACCCGCCGGACCGTCGCGTCCCGCATCCCCACCGTTCGAGATTCCACAGTCCGAGACCCCTCGGTCCGAAATCCGCTGTCCGACATCCTCAGTCCGAGACCCTCCGTCCCAGACCCTCAGGGAGACCTGCAGCCATGCTCACCGTCGGCGACCCGTTTCCCACGTTTTCCTGCCAGGCCTGCATCGGCACCGGCAAGGACGACATGAAGCAGCTCACCAACGCCGACTACGCGGGCTCGTGGGTCGTCTACTTCTTCTATCCCAAGGATTTCACGTTCGTCTGTCCGACCGAGCTCGCCGAGTTCAACAAGCAGCTCAAGGCGTTCGCCGATCGTGACACGCGGGTCGTCGGCGGCAGCACCGACAACGAATACTCCCACCTCGCATGGCGGCGGTCGCATCCCGATCTGGAAAAGCTCGGCTACCCGCTCATCGCCGCACAGAAGCTCGCGCCCGAGCTCGGCATTCTCGAAAAGCAGGAGGGCTACTGCCTCCGCGCCACGTTCATCGTCGATCCCCACGGCGTGATCCAGTGGGTGGACGTCAACCAGGGGCGGGTCGGCCGCAACGTCGCGGAGGTGCTCCGGGTGCTCGATGCCCTCCAGAGCGACGAGCTCTGTCCGTGCAACTGGAAGAAGGGCGATCCGTACGTGAAAGTCGGCTGAACGCCGCATGGGTGGTGAGCCTGGCGGCCGTGCCGTGGCTCGCCCGGGGAGCGGCCGTGGGCCGCATGACCAGATGGCAGCGCGTGGCGTCGACGATGGTGGGAGCCTCGATCGCGGCCCGAGGCGGCCCCGTGGATGGCTCGGCAAGTTCGCCGACGCCTTTCGCGGCGTCGCGGTCGCGGTGCGCGGCCATGTGAGTTTCGCCGCCCACCTGCCCGCGGCCGCGGCCGCGGTGGCCCTCGGCGCCTGCCTCGGGCTCGATGCCGGGGAATGGTGCCTCGTGGCGCTGGCCATCGGCGGCGTCCTTGGCGCCGAGGCCTTCAACACGGCGATCGAGGAGCTCGCCAAGGCCGTCGGGACGTATCCCAACGATGGGATTCGTGACGCGCTCGACGTGGCCAGCGGCGGCGTGCTCGTGGCCGTGACCACGGCGGTGGTGGTGGGACTTGTACTCTTCGTGCCAAAACTCCTCGCCCTCGCGGGGTGGTCGTGACGCGCCGAGTTGCCGTTGACCGGCCCGTGCGACAGGCCGTAGCGTGCTCCCGCATGCCGCCTGCGCGGCGCGGAGGGTGCCGACGATCGGCATCCACGAGACCTTCCGGTGAAGGACGGCGGACATGACCGGCAAACTTCTGGCCGAGGCGATCGGCACCTTCTGGCTCGTGCTCGGGGGCTGCGGCAGCGCGATCTTCGCGGCGGCGTATCCCGATCTCGGCATCGGCTTCCTCGGCGTGTCGCTCGCCTTCGGTCTTACGGTGCTGTCGATGGCCGCGGCCGTGGGCCACATCTCCGGCTGCCACCTCAACCCGGCGGTGACGGCGGGCCTCGTCGCCGGCGGCCGCTTCGACGCCGCCAAGCTGCCCGCGTACTGGCTCGCGCAGGTCGTCGGCGGCATCGCGGGCGCCGGCGTGCTCTATCTCGTCGCGTCCGGGCTGCCGAGCTTCAGCGCCGCCTCGGGCGGCTTCGCGTCGAACGGCTACGCCGACCACTCCCCGGGCGGTTATCCCTGGCAGGCGTGCTTCATCATCGAGATGGTGCTCACGGCCGTGTTCCTCTTCGTGATCCACGGGGCGACCGACGCGAAGGCGCCGGGGGCGATCGCGCCGATCGCGATCGGCCTGTGCCTCACGCTGATCCACCCCCTGAGCATTCCGGTGACCAACACGAGCGTCAACCCGGCCCGCAGAACCGCCACGGCGATCTTCCAGGGCGGCTGGGCGATCCAGCAGCTGTGGCTCTTCTGGGTCGCACCGATCGTGGGGGGCATCCTCGGAGGCCTGGCCTACGGTGCCGTCGCGGCCGGCGACGACGAGTGAGGCGTCGCCCTGCCGTCGATCACTTCGCCCGCACGTCGTAGCAGAGGATCGTGTCGCCCTCGCGCAGGTAGAGCCTGCCGTCGAGGATCACCATGTGCGCCCAGCTCGGCCGGTCGCCGCTGCCGGGCACCTGGAAGCTGCCGACCTCCTCGTACCGCGCCGGATCGGCCTTCACCAGGGCGAGCGTGCCATCCTGGTACCGCACGTAGATGCGGCCGTCGGCGGCGAGCACGTTGGCGGAATTCTTGCCGCTGCCGCGCTCCTTCCACACCACCTTGCCCGTCATCAGTTCGGCGCAGAAGGGGATGCCCTTGTCGTCGGAGTCGCCGTAGAGGTGGTTGCCGACGAGCACGATGCCGCCGTGCTTGTTGGCGAGTTCGGTGTTGAGACCGTACACCTCCTGCACCGTGACGCCGTCCGCGGAAGCCACCTGCCGGAGCAGCGCCCCGCCGCGCTTGTAGCCCGCCGAGAAGAACACGAGGTCGTCGCGCACGATCGGCGTGGGGATGACGGCCGTCGTCTTGTCGATGGGGTACGTCCAGAGCAGCCTGCCCGTCTCGGCGTCGACGCCGAGCGCGCCGCTGGCGGTCGTCTGAACGTAGACCTTCCTGCCGCCGACCTTCGCGATGACGACCGACGCGTGTCCGGCGCCGCGGTCCTCGGGCGAGGCGCACGACCAGATCTTCGTGCCGGTCTTCTTGTCGAGGGCCACCATCGTGTTCGTCTCGGCGCCGGGAGTGCAGATGAGCCGGTCACCGTCGATCGTCACCGACTCGCTGTAGCCCCACGCATCCCCCTTCTTGCCGCCGTACGTCTCCTTGAGATCCACTGAGAACACCTCGCGGCCGTCGGCGGTCGCACAGGCCACCAGCCGTCCGAACGGCGTGACCACGTAGACGAGGTCCCCGTCCACCGTCGGCGTGCTGCGGGAACTCTGCCAGGTGGGCTGGCCCTCGGTCCACGGCTGACCGGTCTTCGTCTTCCAGAGCTGGCGGCCGCTGGCGAGGTCGAAGCAGGAGAGGTATTCGTCGCCGTCGGGAGCGGTCGAGAGCCCGTCGCCCAGCGTGTAGAAGCGGTTGCCGGCGATCGCGAGACTGGCGTAGCCGCGTCCGGCCCCGGCCGTCTTCCAGAGCAGCGGCGGACCTTCCGCCGGCCAGGCCTCGAGCAGGTTGGTGTCGGGGGCCACGCCGGTGCGGGCTGGTCCGCGGAAGGTGGGCCACCCGTCCGCGCGGGCCGGTGCCGCGCACGCGATGCCGATCAGTACGATGCCGCAGGTGATGGGACGTCGCGTCATGGATGCCTCGCACTCCTCCGGAAAACGACCGTTCTGTGCTGTGCGGCCGATGCCTCTCGACCGCCGCCGGCGGAGTTTAGCAGACCGGGCGACGCGATCCGCCGTCACAGGTCACCCGCCGTGTGCCGCGTGGACGCACGACCGGAAGGCCCCGCCCCGCGGCGACAGGGGGCATTTTCACGGGCGCCGTGCGTCCGGACGGCGGTATGGTACCGTCGGATCGACGCCGCCCGAGGAACCTAGCCGTGACCGCATCTCCTTCGCCTCCGTCACCCGTGCCGGGGAACGACCCGCCGTTCGGCCGGCGCGTGACGGTCGAGCAGGTGGAGGAGGGGACCGAACTCGCGCCGAAGTTCGACGAGCAGGGGCTCATCCCGTGCGTCACCACCGACATGACCTCCGGGGAGGTGCTCATGGTGGCGACGATGAACCGTGAGGCACTCGCGCGGACGATCGAGACGGGCGAGGCCCACTACTGGAGTCGCAGTCGGCGCACCCTCTGGCACAAGGGCGCCACCAGCGGACTGGTGCAGCGGGTCGTCGAGATGCGGATCGACGACGACCAGGACTGCGTCTGGCTGCGGGTGGAGGTGGCGGGCGGAGCGAGCTGCCACGTCGGCTACCGGTCGTGCTTCTATCGCCGCGTGCCCGTGGGGCGCGAGCGGACGCAGGGCACGGCGCTCGAGTTTCTCGAGGCCGAGAAGGCGTTCGACCCCAAGGCGGTCTACGGCGACGCCCCCAACCCGACGCAGCTGTGATGGCCGCCGCCACGACGACCCGGCTCTCCCTGGTCCGCTCCCTGAGGTTCTGCGCGGGGCATCGGCTGTTTCGCCACGAGGGAAAGTGCGCCTACCTGCACGGCCACAACTACCGGGCCGACATCGAGGTCGAGGCGATCGGAGGGGGCAGGGCGGTGGACGCGGTCGGCCGCGTCGTCGACTTCGCGCTCATCAAGCAGCGGATGCTCGGCTGGCTCGACGAGCACTGGGACCATGCGTTCATCCTCTTCGCGGAGGACGAGTCGGCGCTGGCGGCCGTGCGGGCCGTGGACCCGACGAAGTACTTCGTGCTGCCGTGGAACCCCACGGCGGAGAACATGGCCCGCTACCTGCTCGAGGTCGTGGCACCCGCCGTGCTCGGCGACCTCGGCGTGATCGCGCGACGTGTCGCCGTCTGGGAGACCGACGAGGCGTGTGCCGTCGCGACGCTCGACGGCGCGCCGGCCTCGCCGCCGCCGACACCCGGAGCCGCCGTCGTCGTCGATCACCGCGCGTAGGCACCGCTGCCGACGTCCCTGTGGCGTACGCCTCCAGGCGTGCGGACGAAAGAGTCGGTCCGCGTCCCCGTTGCCAGCCGCAGGGGTCGTGTCCCGTGATGCGTCCCTGTGGCGTACGCCTCCAGGCGTGCGACCGGATGGGACGACACACGCCCCGGCCGTCGTGGCCGACCTGCTTTCAAGTTCGTGGTGGGCGCGCGATGATCGTGTGGGTCGCGGCCATCCGGCTTTGTGAGGCTCCCTTCGATGCACCACCCTGGCGGCTTTCCCACCACGCGTCTGCGACGCACGCGCCGGCATGCGTGGCTGCGCGCGGCCGTCGCGGAGACGGCCCTCGCCCCGAGTGATCTCGTCTGGCCGCTGTTCGTGCACGCCGCGGCGAAGCCGGCGGCCGTGCCGAGCATGCCCGGCGTCGAGCGGCTCTCGATCGACGGTGCCGTCCGCGCGGCCGAGGAGGCGGCCCGGCTGGGGATTCCGGCGGTCGCGCTCTTTCCCGTCGTCGACCCCGAGCTGAAGACGGACGACGGCCGGCTCGCCACCGATCCCGGGAACCTCGCCTGCCGTGCGGTCCGTGCGATCCGCCAGCGGCTTGGCGACGCGCTGGGCATCGTGTGCGACGTGGCCCTCGACCCGTACACGACGCACGGCCACGACGGACTGCTCGGCACCGGCACGATCCTCAACGACGAGACCGTGGAAGTGCTCTGCCGGCAGGCGGTGGTGCTCGCCGACGCCGGCTGCCAGGTCGTGGCCCCTTCCGACATGATGGACGGGCGCGTGGGGCGGATTCGCTGGGCCCTCGACGCGGCCGGTCATCACGAGGTGTGCATCCTCTCCTATGCCGCCAAGTACGCGTCGGCGTTCTACGGCCCCTTCCGCGAGGCCGTGGGTTCGAGTGCGACGCTCGCCTCTCAGGTGAGCGGGGAATTCGCGATGATCCGTGCCGCCGCGGAACGTGGCTGGCTCGACGGCCCGCGGGCGGCCCTCGAGAGCGTGCTGGTCATCAAGCGGGCGGGTGCCGACGCGATCCTCACCTATTTCGCGCCCGAGATCGCCCGCGGACTCGGCTGACCGCGACCGGTGTCGTCGGCGTGTGAGGGATCGGGACGGTGGCGACGCTCAGCGCCCCTGCGGCCGGAAGGCGACGAGCCGCTCGGGGCGCGTCTCGAGGCGGGGCGGGGCCGGGTGTCCGGTGTGGATGAGATCGACGCAGTAGGGAATGGCCGGAAAGACCGCATCGAGGCATTCGCGGATGCTCTTCGGCCGACCGGGCAGGTTCACCACGAGCGCGGTGCCGCAGACGCCGG
>JBJTBO010000476.1:0-12219 GCA_046091445.1 Planctomycetaceae bacterium
CATCGGCGTGCGATCGCGCTGGAGTACGAGGCGATTGCTTGTCGGTCCGACGCATGACCCGCGTGTCCACGCCCAACCTGAGGGGCCCTGGGGCCCCCATGGGCCCACACATGCCGCATTTGGCCGTATCCGCTTCGCGCAGCCTATGCACTTTTCGACAAAACGAGCCGTCGTCCCGCCGGCGGAGCGTCCGCCCGCGGTTGCCGGCGGCCACCGCTCAGCCCATCAATTCCGGAATCGGCCTGCCGTTCTCGACGAGGTGCGTCGGCCGACCGGCGAAGTCCTGGATCGTGACCCGTGAGGAGTCGATCCCGAGATGATGGTAGATCGTCGCCAGGAAATCGTGCGCCGTGCAGCGGCGATCGATCACGGCCTCGGCGCGACGGTCGGTCGCCCCGACCACCTGTCCAGGGCGGATCCCACCGCCGAACCAGATGTTGGAGAAGGCGGCGGGCCAGTGATCCCGGCCCGGCAGCTGCGACCCTGCCGCGGCACTGCCCGGCCCCGCGCCGGTGCTCACCCCGTAGCTGATCGTCGGCGTGTGCCCGAACTCCCCGGTCACGACGACGAGCACGCGTTCGTCGAGCCCACGGTCGGAGATGTCCTCGACGAGGGCGGCGACCGCCTGGTCGTAGGCACCGGCCCGATACCGCATCGAGTCGAAGATGTTGCACTGGAAGCCATGATCGTCCCAGTTGCCGCCGCGGCCGCAGAGCGGGCCGGCAAGGCTCGTGGTGACGATGTCGACACCGGCCTCCACCAGCCGCCGTGCCATGAGCAGTTGCTGACCCCAGGCGTTGCGTCCGTACCGATCCCGGGTGCGTTCGTCCTCGCGCGAGAGGTCGAAGGCCTCCTTCGCCTTCGCGTCGGTGAGGAGCATCATCGCCTGAGCCTCGAACTGATCGAGCGCGTCCATCTCGAGCTGTCGGTCGACGACCTGCTGCAGGGCGTCGAATCTCCTCCGCAGGCTCGCCCTCCGGTCGAGCCGGGCCACCTCGGCCGCGCCCGACATGCCGAGATTGGGCACGACGAAGTTCGGCTGGCTCGGATCACCCGACACGGCGAACGGCTGGTAGGCGTCGCCGACGTAGGCAGGGCCGGGGCCGCTCCAGTTGATGCCGACATGCCGCGGGAGCGGATTGGAACGCGGCACGTGCCGCGACCGGAGGTAGTTGGTCGCGCACATCCAGTCGGGATACTTCGACTTCGGTTTGTCCTGCGTCGCCATGTCGCCCGACAGCAGCTGGAGCGTGCCCGCCGGATGGCCCGGGGCCGTCTGCGACATCGACCGCACGGTGGTGAACTTGTCGGCGAGCGCCGCCTGGCGCGGCAGGAGCTCGGTGAAGTGCAGACCCGGGATGCGCGTCGGGATCGTATGGAACGGCCCGCGGTACGCGCTCGTCGCGTCCGGCTTGGGGTCGTAGGTGTCGAGCTGCGAGCAGCCGCCGGGCAGCCAGACCATGATCACGGCGGTCGACGAGGTCGCAACCCCGCCGGGATGCTCCGCGCGAAGCCGCAGCATGGTGGGCAGTGAGAGTCCGGCGAATCCGGCGAGTCCCGCCTGGAGAAAGTGCCGTCGATGTCCCGGGCCCGCACAGTGCCGGGCGGTGTCGGAATCCGTGCCTCTGCTCATGACCGCTTCGCTCCCATCGAGGTCGTGTCGTGCGATCCGACGGGCGTCGGTGTCGCCGCTCACGGACGAACTAGTGGTTGAAGACGAATTCCTTGGTGTTGATGATCACCCAGATCAGGTCCTCGAACCGTTCCTTGCGCGAGGCCTCCGCTCCGGGGCCCGTGCCGGCCTCGGCGAGGTAGGCGTATGCCAGGAGCAGTTCCTGCATGGTCGGCTCGCGGGACAGGGCCGCGAGCGTGAGTTCGTGAATCTTCTCGGAGTCGGGTCGCGGCTCGCGGGCGTATCGTGCCGCCCGCCCGCCCGCCGATGCAAGCTTGCCCTTGATCTCAGCTGCGTTGGTCATGAAGAGGCTCTGGGCGAGGCTCGGCGACTGTGACCGCTCGCACTCGCACACGCTCGCGCTGTCGGGTCGCCCGAAGGCCTTGAGAAACGGCGTCGATCCGTTGTAGCTGTTGTCGGGAAGGGCGATGGCGCGGGTGCCGGCCGGAAGGTTGGCGAACGACGTGGAGGACTCCGCGACCCGGTCCAGCGCGTCGAGAAGCACCTCCGCCGTCAGGCGCCGCGCGTAGGCATGGGAAAAGTTCTGCGTGTCGGCCTCGTTGCCGTCGATGCCGCGAGCCGCCTGATAGGTCCTGGACGTCGTGATGGTCCTCACGAGCGCCTTGAGGTCGAATTGTGACGCCACGAAGTGGTCGGCCAACGCGTTCAACAGCCGCGGATTGCTCGGAGGGTTCGTCTCGCGAAGGTCGTCCTCCGGCTCGACCAGCCCGCGGCCGAAAAAGTGCTTCCAGTACCGGTTCACGAGCACGCGCGCGAAAAACGGATTGGACGGCGCCGCCATCCAGTCGGCGAGGACGAGCCGGGGATCCCCGTCGGCCGGGATCGGCTGCGGCCGTGCGCCGAGGGCGACGGGAAGCACGGAGGTCGAGGTCCGCGGATTGCTGAAGCCCGCGACCCCGCGCTTGTGAAAGATCCGGTCCTCGTTGCGGACGGTCGTGGGCTTGCGACCCACCTGGCTGAAGAAGGCGGCCATGCCGAAATAATCGTCCTGGCTCCACCGCTCGAAGGGATGGTGGTGGCACTGCGCGCACTGCATGCGCACGCCGAGGAACAACTGGGCGACGTCCTCGACCTGCTCTTTCGGATCCTTCACCCGCTTGTACCAGGCTACCGGAGGGCTGGAGACCACGGTGCCGGTCGCGCCGATCAGTTCCCGGACGAACGCATCGTAGGGCTTGTTAGCGAGGAGACTGTCACGGATCCAGGAGTGAAAGGCGAAGTTGGAGAGCAGGTCGCTCGAATCGTCGCGGCGGTTCTTGAGCAGCGCCGTCCATTTGTTGGCGAAGAAATCGGCGTATTCGGGACTGTCGAGCAGGCCTTCGACGAGCCGCTCCCGCTTGTCGGGATCACGGCTGGCGAGAAACTCCGCCGCCTTGGTGGTGGCAGGCAGCGTGCCGGTGATGTCGAGCGCCACGCGGCGCAGAAAGACGGCGTCGTCGCACTCGGGAGAGGCGGGGACGCCGAGCCTGGAAAGGTTGTCGAAGACCAGTTCGTCGATGAAGTTGCGAGGAGGAGGCATCGCTGCCGGCGGGCCTGCGGGCACCGCGAACGAGGCCACGCCCACCATGCCCTGGTAGCGGACCATGACCGGGGCGAGGCCCGAGACGTCCCGGACATGCACCGTGCCGTCGGGGTCGACCTCGAGCCGCGCGGGGTCGTTCGACTCGTAGACGGCAAGTGGGGTCACGTCGCGACTGCGGCCGTCGCTGTATCGAGCCGTCACCGTGATCCGCTGCGTGGATCCCTTGGCGACGGTCGCCGAGGCCGGCTCGACCACGAGCCCACTGGCAGTCGGTTCGCCCGCGGTCGGAGGCGGGGCCCCCTCCTCGATCCAGCGACGGATCGCCTGGTATCCCACCGACGCCGGGTCGAGCCTGCGGCCGCCTCCGTGCGAGATCCGCGCGGACGCCTTGAGCAGGATGAGGCTCTCGTCGGGCGCCGCCACGGAAATCCGTCGGCCGCGGGCCTCGTGGACGATGTGTTCGTAGTCCTCGGCCGGCTCGAAACCGAGCACGGAGAGACGGAATCCGTTTTGGCCGAGTCCCGCCTTGGCGTGGCAGGGACCGGCGTTGCAGCCCGCCTTCGTGAGCACGGGCATGACGTCGTTCACAAAACTCGCGGAGGCCCGGGAGACGGGCACGGCCGACGCCGACTCAGCGCGGGCGCTGCGTGCCTGCGGGAGGAGCGCGACGGCCACCACCCATATCGGCACACCGCGGGTGAGCGAACACGTCATGGCACCGTACCTCTGGCCCCCGATGGAATCGGCGGAGGGCCGACGCGGGATTCAGTCCGAAACGTCGCAGCGCGCGTCAGGGGCGGGGTGATCGCTTTCGTCGTCGCTGGACGCGACCCGGCGGTCACCGATGGAGGGAGGCTGGCCGGCAGGTGGAATCCGGCGTGTCGACCAAAAAAGTATACCGACTTTGCCCAGAGGGGCGAATCGCGAGGGGCTGGGGCACCGTCGGTGGTGCGGAGCGAGCCGCCGGAGCCGCTCGCGGACCGCCATTGGAGGGGTGCTGGGCCCGCCGACACTCGACGCGGCTCAGGCCTTCAGCGTCTCGTCATGCCGGCCAGACGCCGGGGGAAGGTCGGCCGCGCGGACGGCATGGAGGGCGGCCACGGCCCCGGCCTTCTTCTCGGCGTCGTTGTCCTCCCACTCGATGTTGATCGCCCCGGAGTAGCCGGCGCGATTGAGTTCGACGATCAGCTCCTCCACGTTGACCGCATCCCGGCGACTGCCCGCGGTGACGAAGTTCCAGCCGAGGAACCGGCTCCCCATCGGCCGGTGGCCGCCGAGCCTCCCGGCCCGCGTGGTGCCCTCGATCACCTGCACGCCCTTGATGTGTGCGGAGTGGATCCACTCGGAGTATTCGCGCACGAACTGGATCGGGCAGACGCCCTGCCAGACCATGTGACTGGGATCGAGGTTGAAGCCGACGACGTCGCTGCCGTAGCCCCGTGACTCGAGAAACCGAACGTAGTCGCCCGCGCTCTCGATGTCCCCCATCGCCCGCTCACCCGGGTGGCACTCGAGGTCGAACGTCACGCCGTACTTCCGGCACGCGTCGAAGACCGGTCCGAATCGCTCGACGAGCAGCTCGAGGCTCACGTCGAGCACCTCCGGGATCGGGCACCCGCCGATGCCTTTCGGCCGCGGAGGAAACTCGAACCAGTGGCTCCAGCAGTGGGCCGGGGATCCGACGAAGCCCGGCACGGCGACGTGGCGGGACTGGTGCTTGCCGAGATAGTGCGCGAGGCGGACGGCACGGATGAGATCCTGCTGCGCCTTGCTGTGGATCAGCTTGCCGACGTCATCCGGCACGAAGTAGGGATTCGTGCGCGGCGGCTCGTTGCCCTTCTTTCGCCAGGCCACGTACGCCTCGACCGCCGGCCCGCCGATGAACTGCAGCGTCTTCGCCGACGGCTCGTCGCCGAGGGCCTGCCCCTGAAGGTGGGTCGCGACGGTGAAGATCTCGAGTCCCCGTGACGAGGCCTTCGCCACCCGGCTCTTCGCGTAGGCGTCGGCGCCGCTGTCGGTGTCGCACTGGGCGAGGTCGAGCTCCCAGGAGGCCTCCTCCCAGCCGTCGAATCCCGCCTGCGCGATGAAGTCGAGCCAGGTGTCCTCCGGGATGTCGCCGAACTGGCCCCGGACGAGGCCGATCTGATGGTGCGACCCCGTGCCGCTCCGGTGCGTCTTCGTCTGATGAAAGCCCATCATCTTCCCCCGATGCTGCCGCCTGTCGCCCGAGTCACCGCCGCCGGCGACAGTCTGCCCCGCTGCAGCCCGAAAATCCAGCGTGCGTCAGGATCCGTGATCCATGGTCGCGATGTCGTATACTCCCGGTTGGCATGAACGAGGGATCTTGTACTTCTCGTGTGGGGGAACGCCGATGACGCGATCGCTGCAGTGGATGTGTGCCGCCGTCGACCGTCGGGTTCAGGTCGGCTACGACAGGGGGATCTGGCACAGCATGATCGGGCATTGCGCCTTGCTGCTGGGGCTTGCACTGGTCACGGGTCGCGAACCGATGGAGCGGACGAGGCCGATCGTGATCGGCTTCAGCGAGTCCGTCGTGGATTCCGACGTCGAGGTGTCAGATGACGGAGCCGGTCATCTCGAGCTCGTCCCGATCCCGCCCACCGGCCCCGCCGAATCGGCATCATTTGAAACACCGCTGGCGGCGCTCTCCGTGACGGAGATCCAGGTGCCGGTCCTGGACGACGAAACCTCTTCACGGATGGTCGATGAACTCGTGCCACCGATCGTGGCCGCGTCCGTGGTGCAGACGGTCGCAGTGCTTGATCGACGCACGGATCCGCGTCCGCCCGCCGAGCCGGTCGCCGCTGTGCCCGTCACCGGCATGACGCAGCGAGCCGGCGCAGACGATGCGAATGTCGCCGCTTCCGGTGTGGGCGCTGCGTTCGAGCACCGACTGATGGCCTCCGGGGCCAAGACAGGCGACGTGCAGGTATCGCTGGCATGGGACACGATGGATGATATCGATCTCCACGTGCAGTACCGATCCGGAGGCTACGGAGACACCATCTGGTGGCGGCGTCGCTTCGGGTCCACAGGAGGAGTCCTCGATGTGGACATGAACGCGAGACCCCCGCTCGGGGCGATGGCCGTGGAAAACGTCTTTTGGCCGACAGGCGGCACCCCGCATGGCGAATTCGTCGTCGGCGTGCACTTTTTCCGATCATGGACGGGGAGGACCAGTGTGCCCGTCACGGTGCGGATCAAGTCCGCCGGGGGCGTGGAGTACCGACAGGTCGTGGTCCACCTGGGGGCGCCCGTCACCGAGGTCGCCATGTTCGGAAACTGAGTCGTCCGGCCTGCGGCATGACCTCAGGTGGAGGACCGCGTGAGCCGCGCCGCCGCGGCACGGTCGAGATGCAGGGTGCAGGCGTCGTGCGTCTGGAGGATCGACGCGGGGACCGCGGGGATCACCGCGCCCTCGACGGCGGCCTGCACGGCGACCGCCTTGCGGGCGTCCGGCACCGAGCAGATGATCCGCGTGGACGCGAGCATGCGGCGTATGGTCATCGAGATGGCCTGCGTCGGCACATCCTCGAGGCCCGCGAACCAGCCCTCGCCCACCTGCTGCCTCCGGCACGCCTCGTCGAGTTCGACGACGTGATAGGCCGCAGCGGCCGCGAAATCGGCGGGCGGATCGTTGAAGGCGAGGTGCGCGTTCTCGCCGATGCCGCAGAGCATGACGTCGAAGTTGCCGGCCGGCACGACACCGGCGAGCCGCCGGCATTCCGCGTGCGGGTCGGCCGCCGAGCCGTCGACCCAGTGAAACGCCGCGGGCGGCGCGGGCAGTGTGTCGACGAACCGCTCGCGCAGGTAGCGGCGAAAACTCGCCGGATGGGTGTCGGGCAGGCCCGCGTATTCGTCGAGGTGGAAGATCTCGATCGCGCTCCACGGCAGTGCGGCGGTCGCTGCCAGCGCGGCGAGGACCTCGAGCTGGGACGTGCCCGTGGCCACGACGAGGGTGACCCGCCCGCGGTCCCGGACGACCTGACCGATCGCGGCCGCCGCCTCCCGAGCCGCCGCCACGCCCATCGATCGTCGGTCGTCGTGGATCTCAATTCTCATGTGACGGAGTCCCCCGCGTCGGCGGTCTGCAGGGCGTGTTTCCGCTCGTCGACCACGGCGACCGGCGGCACACCGTCCGTCGTCCCGTGGGGACGGCTGGGCCGTGCCGTGCCCGACCCCGCGGTGACCAGCTCGCCTCGCACTGCCGCCCCGTCGTCGCGCCGCTGGCCGCGGAAGCCGAGGCCGAGGAGCGCCGACACGAGGACGAGGACGATGATCGTCGAGAAGAGCATGCCGCCGAGCAGCACGGCGCCGAGACCCCGGTAGAGCTCGCTGCCCGCCCCCGGAAAGAGCACGAGCGGCAGCAGCCCGAAGACCGTGGTCAGCGTCGTCATGAAGATCGGACGCACACGGCTGCGCACCGCCTCGAGGATCGCCTCGGTCGGATCGACACCCCCGTCACGCACGAGCTGGAGCGCCCGTTCGACGATGAGGATCGGATTGTTGACGACCGTGCCGATCAGGATCACGACGCCGAGCATCGTGAGCACGTCGAGCGGCTGGTAGATCCCGAACGGCGCCCCCAGGCGGTTGAGCAGCCAGAGGCCGACGAGGCCGCCGACGCTGCCGAGCGGCACCGTGGCGATCACGACCGCCGGATAGACCCACGACTCGAAGAGCGCCGCCATGAGGAGGTAGGTGCTCACCGCGGCGATCACGAGGTTGAACCAGAGCGATTTCCACGTGGCCACGAGCTTGTCCGTGGTGCCTCCGAGCGTGATGCGATACCCGCCCTCGAGCGCGCCCGACTCCTCGAGCGGCCGCACGACGAGCCGCTCGATCCGCTCCTGCGCCTCCTCGAGCGGCATGGTCGGCGGCGGGGACACCTGCACGGTGATCGCCCGCTCCCGCTCGCGGTGGAGAATCTGCTCGGGGCCGCTGGAAAACTCACGAACCTCCGCCACGGCGTCGAGCGGCACGAGCTGGCCACCCGGCGTGACGACGGGCAGCGTGCGCAGGTCCTGTGTCCGCTGCACGAAGCGGTCGTCTCCCTTGATGACGAGGTCGATGCGGTCGTTGTCGAGGAAGTAGTCGGTGGCGTATCCGCCATCGACGAGGCAGTCGACGATGTAGCCGAGCTGCCGGGCATCCAGCCGCATGTCGGCCGCCTGCTCGACGCGGGGCAGGAGCTGCACTTCCGGGCTCGAGAGGTCGAGCGACGGCTTGGGGAGGTTCTGGCTGCCCGGCGTGGCCTCGGGAAGCCGGCCCATCACCTGCATGCCGAGCTGCACGAGCTTCGTCAGTTCAGGGCCGCTGATCTCGATGTCGACGGTGCGGCCGGAGCCGATGCCGTTCTCGAACAGGCTCGACTGCTTCGCGACGGCGAACGTCCCGGGCAGGTCCGCGGCGACCCGGCGGACGAGGGGCACGAGGCGCGCGGCCTGGAGCGGATCGAGCGCCCGCAGACCGATGAACACGCTGCGGCCGCGGGCCACGAAGAAGCAATCGGCCAGGATCGGCGCATCGAGCGACGCGGCCTCGGGGGTGCCGGGGTCGACGTCCCAGTAGTGGATGAGCCGCTCCTCGACGAGGTCGCCCATCCGCAGCAGTTCGTCGAGGTTGTAGCCCGGTGGCGGCAGCAGGATGCCAAAGACCAGGTTGCGATTGCCTTCCGGGAGATACTCCACCTTCGGCATCAGCATCCACGTCGCGAGCGCCGCGAGGCCGACCATCAGCGTGGAGGCGGCGACCTGCCGCCAGACGCCGGCCAGCAGGAACCGATCGATCCCGATCACCACCCGCATGAACGCCGCACCGAAACGCGTGAGGATGTCGCCCCGGGGAACCGTGTCGCCGCTACCGCTCTCCCCCGTCACCACGGTCGCTGCCGCGCGGGCGTGACGGCTCTGCAGCAGCAGGGCGGCGGCCGTCGGCACGACGAGTCCCGAGACCAGGATCGACAGGCCGACCGCGGCGGCGATCGCCAGCGCGATGTCGCCGAAGAGCTGCCCCACCTCGCCCTGGACGAACAGCACCGGGAGGAACACGGCGACGTTCGTCAGCGTGCTGGCCAGGATCGCGCCCCACACCTCCCGGGTGCCCGTGACAGCCGCCTCCCTGGGGGATCTGCCCGCGGTCCAGTGGACGAAGATGTTCTCCAGCACCACGACCGAATTGTCGATGAGCATGCCGACGGCGAAGGCGATCCCCGCGAGGCTGATCACGTTGAGCGTGCGATCGCAGGCCGCGAGCGCGAGGAAGGTGCCCATCACGCTCACCGGGATCGAGAGCGCCACGATGAGCGTCGAGCGGATGTTGCGCAGGAAGATGAGGAGCGTGCCGAGCGTGAGCAGGCCCCCCACGAGGATGTTGTCGTTGACGAGCCCGATGGCGGAGTCGATGTAGGTCGTCTCGTCGTAGACGAGCGAGAGCGCGAGCCCACGGGGCGCGAGCTGCCGGTCGATCCGCGCCGCCACCTCGCGGAGCCGGCGCATCACCTCGAGCACGTTGGCGCCCGACTCGCGGGTCACCCGGATGGCGATGTTGTTGGCGCCGAAGCGGCGCACGATGCCGTCGGGCTTCTTGCTGCCGAGGTGGACGCGGGCGACGTCCCGCACGTAGACGGGGTTGCCCTCGCGACGCGCGATGATGACGCCTTCCACCTGCTCGGGGGAACGGAACTGGCCCAGCGTGCGGACGACGTATCGCCGCTTGCCCTCCCAGAGGTCGCCGCCGGAGGTGTCCTGGTTCTGGCCGGCGAGTGCGAGCCGGAGGTCCTCGATGGTGAGGTTGCGTGCCGCCAGCAGCTGTGGGTCGATGATCACCTGCAGCTCGTCCTCGCGGCCGCCCACGAGGTCGGCGCTCGAGACGCCGTCCACCCGCTCGAGGCGGCTCTCAATCTCGTCCTCGGCCATGCGACGCACCGCCTCGACGTCGATCGCGGCGGGCGAGAGCGAAGCGATCTCGGGATGCTCGGCGACGAGCGCTCGCAGGCGGAACAGGGCGAGATCGGGTGTCCGTGCCGATTCGACGCGACCGAGCGCGCCCGCGAGCGCCGGATGCTCCCCCTTCGCCCGCGCCACGGCCGCCATGTCGGGCGGAGCCTGACCGAGGATCAGCCATGCGACGGGGCGATCGTTCGCGCTCGAGGTCTTGATGACGGGGCGATCGGCGTCGATCGGCCAGTCGCGCACCTGCTGCACGCGGGTGTTCACCTTGACGAGTGCCTGGGACATGTCGGTGCCGACGGCAAACTCGAGCTCGACCGTGCCCGTGGAGCTCCCGGAGTCGCTCGAGAGCTTCACGAGCCCCTCGGTGCTCCGCAGCTGCTCCTCGAGCGGCTGGATCAATTCCCTCTCGATCTCCTGGGGGCTCGCACCGCGCCAGCGGCACTCCACGGTGATCGTCGGGATCTGCACCTCGGGCGTGAGCTGCACCGGCATCGCGAGGATCGAGAGCACGCCGAAGAGCGTGACGAGGATCACCCCGACGGCCACCTTCACCGGGCTCGTCACGCACGCTTCGATGAGGCTCATGGCGCGGCCTGTGGCGGTGTCCTTACCGCAGCTGCTTTCGGTGCCGAGGCCGGCTCGTAGGCGACCGCGGTGCCAGGCCGCAGCCGTTCATTGCCTCGAATGACCACGAGCGTCCCGGGCTGGAGGGCGCCCCGTACCTCGACGCCTCCGCCGACCGCGGCGCCGACGGCGACCTCGACCGGCCGGACCGAGCCTGCGCCCGCCGCCGCGTCACCAGACGCGGCTCCGCCCTCGCTCGGATCGATCACGAAGACGAGCGGGCGCGGGCCGCCGAGCACGAGCGCGTCCTTCGGCACGACCGTGGCCGATCCCGTCGCGCCGACGGGGAGCCAGGCGCGGGCGAGCATGCCTCCCTTGAGCTGTGGCGTACCGTCGATCACACGGTTTTCGACGGCAATCCGCACCGGGAAGCTGCGGCTGAGCAGGTCGGCCTGGGGCACGACCCGGATGATCGAGCCGATCCAAGACTGCTGCGGCACGGCATCGAATTCCAGACGGACATCCCCGCCGGGCCGCAGGCCGCGCACCGACAGTTCCGGCACGCGAGCCTCCACCTCGACGCGGTCGAGTTCGGCAACCCGGGCGACGAGCCCGCCCCGGTTCAGCCATTGCCCCTTTTCCGCGAATCGCTCGACGATCCAGCCGGCGAAGGGCGCCCGGATGGTGTGCTTCCCGAGCTGGTCGTTGATCCGCTCGACCGCAGCTTCCTGCACGGCGACGGCAGCGGCAGCCTGGGCGATCTGCTCCTTCCGCGGTCCGGCCACCGCGAGCGCCAGGGCGGCGCGGCTGCCCTGAAGCTGGGCCTCGGTCGAGCGCAATTCCGTCTGGGCGTCCTGGAGCTCATCCGCCGTGCTGGTGCCCCGCTCCGCGAGCCGCTTCAGTCGGTCGAGCCGGCCGCGGGCGTAGTCCAGGCGGGCCTCGAACCCGGCCACGAGTGCTCGCGCCTGATCGAGTTCCTCGGGACGCAATCCCGCCTCGAGTTCGCCGAGCACCTGCCGGAGGCGGTCGAGTTCCGCCAGGGCTCCGGCCCGCTCGATTTCGAGCAGACCGCGGAGGAGCTCGGCGATGGGTTCCCCCTCCTCGACCCGCTGGCCCTCCTCGACAGGCATCGCGACGAGCCGGCCGTCCACGGCGCTGCCGACGTCGCTCGTCCGGGCCGGCATCACGGTGCCGACGAAGGGCTGCCCCGCCTGCAGTTCCTGGGTCGAAACCACCGCCGCGACCACGGGTACGGCCTGCTGACACAGTGCCTGAGGCCCACGAGATGCCACGGCCACGGCCACGGACGCGAGCGCCCACGCGTACCAGCGACCGCAGAGGATCAGCCGAAGGACCATGGAGTTCTCCAAGTGTCGTTATACCCGGGGCCCTCGCGGATGGGGCAAAAAGCCGGTTTTTTCCAGCCGCTTGACCGTCCTGAAGCACTCCGCTACAGTCTTGGGCGC
>JBJTBO010000477.1:0-5240 GCA_046091445.1 Planctomycetaceae bacterium
AAGTGCCGGAAACGCAGCCCGAAGCCCGTGAAGCATTCGGCCCCGTGGTATTGCCTGAGGTGCCTGACTGCAATGACCGAGTACGAGACGCTACGCTCCAATGTGACGGCGGCAGCACGAAACGCGGCAGGAGGATTGAAATGAGGAACTTTCAACAGTGGCCATCTGGGCGGCGATTCGCGGCGGGGTGGCTGCCGTGGGTGCTTCTGTGTTCCGCGAGCCTTCCGAAAACGGTGTCCGGGGCGGATTGGCTGCAATGGCGGGGTCCCAACGGAAATAACACGGCGGCAGCTGAGCAGCGGATTCCGACGGAATGGAGCGAGCAGAAAAACGTCATCTGGCGGGCCGACGTCTCCGGCCGCGGACATGGTTCGCCGCTGATCGTCGGCGACCTGGTCGTGCTGCAAACCGCCGACGAGGTGTCTGCAACCCAGGGCGTGGTCGCATTCAGTCGACGGGACGGCCGGCCGGCGTGGCAGATGGCGATTAGCCAAGGCGGCCTGCCTCCGCTGCACCGGAAGAACACACACGCTTCGTCGTCGGCGGCCTCGGATGGCCGCCACATCTTCGTCACGTTCTGCCATCACGAGAAGATCGAGGTGGTCGCCCTCGACCTTTCGGGGCGGATTGTCTGGAGAGTGGATGCCGGACCCTTTCTTCCGCGGGCTTACGAGTATGGGTACGCCGCATCGCCTACGATCTATCGTGACACGTTGATCGTCACAGCCGACAGCGACACGGCAGCGTGGATTCGTGCCTTCCGGCTGACCAACGGCACGCTGATCTGGTCGCAGGAACGGCCGCGGAGCCTCAACTGGGGTTCTCCGATCGTGGCGGTGGATGCCGGCCGGGAACAGTTGCTGCTCAGCGGCAGCAAAATGATCGCGGCCTACGATCCTGCGACAGGCGCTCAACTGTGGAGCACTCCATGCCTCACGATGGCCACCTGCGGCACCTGTGTCTGGGAGGATGGACTCGTGTTCGCCAGCGGGGGCTTTCCGGACTCCGAAACGGTCGCGGTTCGCGCTGATGGTGCGGGCGTCGTGTGGAAGAACAGGGTGAAGTGCTACGAGCAGTCGCTGCTTGTGGCCGGCGGCCATGTTTACGCCTTCAGCGACCAAGGCGTGTTCTTTTGTTGGGACGCCAAGACAGGGGCCGAGCGCTGGAAACAGCGGCTGGGCGGGCCGGTCTCCAGTTCTCCGCTGCTCGTGGGGGATGTGATCCTGGCGACCAACGAGGCGGGTACCACATGGGTGATCAGAGCGAATCCGGCACGGTACGAACTGATCGCCCGCAACCAGTTGGGAGAGTCCGGGTTTGCCTCGATCGCCGCGGTCGACGGGCGGCTGTTCATCCGAACGAGCGCCGGCGATGGGGCAGCCCGTAAGGAGTTGCTGTACTGCTTGGGCGAGAATCAGAAGCCCTGACTTGGCAAATCGGCCACAGCGCAAAGGGGAAAGCCGATGAGCTGGAATCGGGCCCGGCGAGACACAAAGACTCGCGGCCTTGAGGCTGGAGCCGACACCGCCGCTTTTTCGCGTGGATATCGGCGCTGCGACTAGGCATTATGAATGCGATCAGCGATGACCTGCCCTGGAACGACGCGCCCGATGCCCTCGAGGCGCGGCTCGACGGCACCGTCCAGTCGATTCTGGTTGGGCCGTTCAATGAAAAAGCCAAAGAGATCATCGCCAGCGATCACCGGCGTGCGCTTGAGCGACGGAAACTCAACTCCGTCGAGGCACGCGAGCAGGCCTTTCTGATTGTGGCCGTGGGCATCAAGGCAGCCGAGCACTTCCTTGACTCCCACAGACATGAAGGTATTAATATCGCGGCGACTGGAACTACTCTCGCCTCAAATGTTTCCCCGGTTCATACCTCAAAGGATTCCCAGCACAATGGCCACCAAGAAGCCCGCCGACGTCAACAAGTCCGCCGAGATCCGCAAGATCGCCACCAGCATGAAGGCCAAGGGTGAAAAGCCCCGGCCCAGCGTCATCGTCGTCGAGCTCAAGAAGCAGGGAGTCACCGTCGCTCCGCCCCAGGTCAGCAACATCTTGAAGAAGATGGGTTTCCGGCCGCTCAGGAAGCGTAAGGGTGCCGCCAAGGCGAAGGCCGGTCTTGCTGCAGCCAAGGCAACGTCGGCAAAGTCGGCTGCCAAGAGTGGCCCCAAGAAGGCGAGCATCGTCTCGGTCGACGATCTGCTCGCGGCCAAGAAGGTGGCGGGCACGATCGGCGGCACGGACAAGGCGATCGCTGCGTTGCAGGCTCTCAAGCAGTTCGAGGGCTGAGGAGGGCGGGGGCAGGCCGGGATTGCCCGCTTCCCCTCATAAGCCTGTCCTCGGCCGGGATCCCGTCATGCGGCGTGTCATGAGCGCCGTGGGGCGGCTTCCCGGCTACTACCGCGAGCGGACCGACCTCGAGACCGTCTGCCGGATCATCACGGGAGAAGCAGCCCGCTTTATCTGAAACGGTGGATTCCAGAGGTCGGCCGTCCGGCATCAGAGAAGATCGCAGCCGCGAGCCCCAGGAGGCTGAACCTAATTCCGCCCCGCGGCGACGCGCTGCGCACCCACCACGACAGGCCAGGCCATCACAGCCCGAGAAACCGGTTCGTCTGCTCGCCTAATTGCAGGTGACTTCTTGCCCGCGTCAGGGCCACGTACAGAATCCGCATTTCCTCGGCGGGCAATTCCTGTTGATTGCCATCTGCATCCTCGTCAGCCAGCACGAAGTCGTCCTCGAGGCGCACGGCGCTCCATTCCCAAGGATAGCCCGGTCAATGGCACCTCCGCACCGGTCTTCCGGCTGATGATCGACTCGTGAGCCTCGCGAGTTTCGTCCCGGGCGTCCGGAGCGGGTTTCTCGAAACGCGCCGCACCCGCTTCGGTGGCGTTTTTCTGGCGTCTGCGCAGAACGTGTCCGTCGCTGGTCAGAGGCTGTGAATTGTGAATATCGATCACGGGCAACTCGTCGGGCGACACCTGAACCGCTTCGCGATCGTCATGGATCTGCACGAACTTACCCCAGTCAATCGGCGGGCCACGGGCGGGAGAGACGGGCGGCGGTTCGAGCGGTTCGCCTAGGACACCGAGATCCTCATTCCACGTTCTTCTCGTGCGGCGTTACCGCCGCGACCGTCTTGCGGGCGATGTCGCGGGCCACCGTCGCATCGTCTCGCGTGTAAAAGCCGGACGGCGTCAGGTCCTCGGCACCGTAAAAGGCGAGCTCGCGATCACGGCGGAGCATCCGTGAGCCTGCGGCCAAGGCTTCGACGTGCTGCTGGATCGCCTGGGGCAGCCGCGACTTCTCTGCCACGAGAACCTCCGATACGTCGTGGATGCGCGGTGGCTCAATGCCGGCGACGCGCAGGAGGCCCTTGAGCCCCAACTCCACTACCTCCTGCGACTCCCGGACAACGTCGGCCCAGCTCTGTGCGGCGAAGAGCGCATCCACCGCCGCCAGCCGTGCCTTGGCCCTGCGGATATAGTCGGCTCCGAGTTCAGGACTGCGCATCGACCGCCTCGTGAATCCAGTAGGGCTGGCCCTGGGACATGCGGCGCACCAGCTCGCCCGCGGCGATGCGTTCCCTGATTCCGATGAGCCTACGCGAGACCTCGAGCCCGCTCTCGTAGAGCACGATGCCGCAGACGGCGGCCTCCGCCCAACTGCCGGAAATCCGGTCGGCAGCCGTTGGCAGGTGCACGAAATGGAGATCGATCTCACGCCCGTTCCAATCCGGCACGGCTCCTTCCCACTCCCGGTAGAGCGAGCGAGTGATCGGCACTCCTTCCTTGAGCACCACGAGCAGGTCGACGTCGGACCCGGTGGAAAGTTCGCCCCGTGCGAACGATCCGTAGACGATCACTCCCACGAGATCACTCCCGAGCCGGCAACGGATCGCCACGACGGCGCCGGGGGCTGCGTCGTTCCCGCCTGCTCCCGGGGCGGCGAGTGTGCGACTGCACCAGTCGTTGAGCGACGCCCCTGCGGCGAGGGCATCCCCACGCAGAAGGCCGTGCAGCCGCACGTCGAGACGAAGCACGAATTTTCCGGAAGCGGCGGCCCTGCCCGCCGCCTTGCGTTGCCGGATGCCGCTTCCACCACCACTGCTGATACTACGCTTCATTACAAAATGATATCACGGTGCTGTGGCAGCGGGAAGCCATCACGGGTTGGCCTCGTTCTGTGGGGCACAGGCGGCCATGTGCAGAAACCGTCCGATTTCTCGGAGATGGCTCGCTTGGGGGGCCGCCCGCTGGGCACTCCAGACTCGCGGGCGGCGGCCGAGCGCGAGGAGCTCCACGCCGTCACCGTCATCGAGATCATCGCCGGCATCGGCTGCTTGCGGCGGCCGCTCCCCTGATGCCGTCGCCTGCTTCTGCAGTCGG
The DNA here is from genome assembly GCA_046091445.1 of Planctomycetaceae bacterium. Lineage (GTDB taxonomy): Bacteria > Planctomycetota > Planctomycetia > Pirellulales > UBA1268 > QWPN01. The sequence goes on from JBJTBO010000477.1 coordinate 4,392, forward strand.
GCCACGGTATCCGCGAGCCGTTCGGGGTCGACCGTCACAAACACCACCCAGAGAGTCTCTCTCTGAAAGTGGCGACGTTGAAGGGGGACAGGTCAGTTGTGAGGCCGGGGTCAGAGGGCGCGAGGGGAGTTTGGCCGAGTTCGTCAGTCGGCCGTAAACTTTTCGTTATGTGTGAGCAGATGTTCGAACGAGTGGCTCTCCGACAGAACGTCGAGGGGCATTGGCTTCGCGCAGGTGACGTCGCGTATCTGGTGGACCACGTGCCCCATCCCTCAGGTGGCGAGCGTGGCTGCGTGCTCGAAGTCTTCAATGCCGTGGGGGAATCGATCGCCACGGTCACGGTGCCTGAGTCGAGCATCGAGCCTCTGGCAGCAGACGAGGTGCTGGCAGTGCGGCGTCTGCGCACGTCGTAGGTCGATTGTCGGGAGCGTGAAGCCCGGCACGTTGATTCTGCATTCCCGGGCTGACGACGTGGTGCCGTTTCAGGACTCTGCTGAATTGATCGCAAATGGCCGACTGCCCGAAACCGCCCTGATCGAAGTCGGCCGGAACCACATCGGATGAGTTCCTGCGAATCGGAACCACAGGACGCTTCTCCCGATCAGGGGAGGCGCCCCGTGACCTCCGCAAAATCAAGCAGGAACCACGGACCCAAGACACGGACCCAAGACACGGACCCGAGACACGCCCTGTGATGGGTTGTCGTCATCGGGAACCTCCGCGTGAATCTGCCGGGGCGGCCTTCGTGCTGCCCTCGACGTGCCTGGGCTCGTACGGACAGTGCCTGCAGCCCGAGCCGCAGCAAAATCCGCGCTTCAGGTGATAGGCGGCCGTGAAGACCAGCAGGCC
>JBJTBO010000478.1:0-5699 GCA_046091445.1 Planctomycetaceae bacterium
GGGTGACGATGTCGATGCGCATGAGTGGAAGGGCTTGGGTCGGTGCATGCGTGCCGTCGCGGTCCCGGGTCGCCACGCCGGGCTTGCCGATGGGCCGGTCGAGCGAGACCGACCGGATACCGGAACGTGGATTACTCGCCCAGCGGTGCTTCTGATGGTGCTTCGGCGGCGGCGTCGGACGGGGCGGATTCCGCAGCGGCAGCAGGCGATGCGTCGGCAGCGGCGGTTTCCGCGACCGGCGCGGTCTTCGGGGTCGGAACGAAGGCGGGCTCGCCCGGATCGGCGACGATCTTCGGCATGGAGAGGCGGGCTCGCGCCTGTTCCATCTGCACGAGGTGCGTGCCGGTCGAGCCGTATTTCTTGATCAGCACCCGCACCGCAATGCTCGGCTGCGCGCCCACGGAGAGCCAGTAGTCGACGCGGGCACCGTCGAGCGTGCAGCGGGCGTCGGTCTCGGGCACATGCGGGTCGTAGGTGCCGAGTTCCTCGATCACGCGGCCGTCGCGCGGGCTGCGGCGGTCGGTCGCGCAGATCCGGTAATACTCGCGGTGCTTCCGCCCCATCCGCTTCATTCGAAGTGCCACTGCCACGGTCGCTTTTCTCCACGCTCGAGCCTGTGTACCGCCACGCGCATGCCGGTCCGAACCGACCAGCCGGCGACGGAGAACCCCTGATCCTAGCAACCGGTTGCCAAAACCCAAGATGGGTTCACAGACACCGTATTTTACGGTCCTTGCCGGGGTGGAACGCCGCGGACAGGCAGCCCGCATGCACGGGGCAGGATCACCCCGCCGTCACATCCACGAATACCTGCGACACATCGGCCGACTTGAGCCGGCCGTCCCACACGCGCAGCGTGAACGCCGGCACCTCGCCGGTCTGACCGGTGCGCGGCGTCCACTTGATCCGCCCGCCCGGCGCGAGCAGGGGCCGATCGAACCGGCTGGCGAACCGCGGCGACCGCGGCACGACCACGCGATATTCAGCGCCGTCCCAGATCTCGAGCCGTCCCGTCGAAACCCGGCCCAGGAGGAACTCGACACTCCGGGTGGCCGCCGCCGGCACGTTCGCCGCGGCGAGCAGCGTCTCGTAGGTGATCTCGAGTGGCGTGTCCGCAGGCGTGGGCCCGAGCGTGATCCGCGGGTCGATCGTCGGCCGACCGGGCGACGTGCGGCCGCGCACGAGGATCGCCGCGGTGTCGAAGCCGGCGAGCGTGTCGGTCGTCGTCACGGCGCTGACGGCGAGCACGCGCGGCAGAAGGCTCTCGCCGGAGGGCGTGTAGCCGAGCCGGCCGGCCGTGCGGAAGTAGGCGTTGAGGGTGCGGGCGGTGCCGGTGAGGGAGATCTCGGGGCCCGTGCCCGTGCCGGCCACGGTGACGCCGCGGATGTCACGTCGCGCGGCGAAGCTTCCATCGCCGCCGGTGGCCGCGAGCGTGACGGTGAGTTCCCGGGTGGCCGGTCCGGTGAACGGCACGAGACCACGCGGCCAGACGAGGTTCGCCCGCCGACCCGGCTCGGCCCAGAACGCGATCGGAATCCTCACGCCGGGTACGTCGCCGCGCTCCACGTCGTAGCTCTGGCCCTGGAGCGGGATTCCGGTGGGCGCGAGGCCCTCCGTGTCGGTGATCCCATTCGCATTGACCATGTCGAGCCGCAGCGTGCCAACGCCGCTGCCGGTGAAGGCCGTGACCGTCCACCCCGTGCCAGTGCCCGGCGCCTGCACCACCTGCCCGATACTCGCGCCCGAAAGCCCGGTGGGGACGAGGCTGAAATTTCCCGCGGTGACGCCGGCGACCGCCTCGCTGAAGGTCACGGTCCAGCTCACCTGCGGCTGGTCCGTGGGGCTCGGCAGATTGCGGGAGATCGACTGAAGCGCCGGGGCCACCCGATCGACGGTGTAGGCGGCCCCGGTGAACGGAAGGTTCGTGACGGCCTGCGAGTCGGCATCACGGACGTTCGTCGAGTTCACCATGTTCAGCCCGAGCGTGCCGGAGCCCGAGCCTGTGGAGGCGGTGACGGTCCAGGTGGCGGTGCTCGAACTGCTCGCGGGCGTCACGCCCGTGATCGCCGGCGTGCCGCCGAGGCCGCTCGCCGCGAACGCGAAGTTTTCCGCCGTCACGCCCGTCACGGGCTCGCTGAAGGTGACGGTCCACGACACGTTCGCGGCGCTCGTGGGGCTCGGGCCGGCCAGCGCGATGCTCTGCACCAAGGGGGCCTTCGTGGGAACGGTCTTGTTGATGGTGTACACCGCCGCGCTCGTCACCGGCAGGCCGGTCGGTGCCGGGGTGATGCCGGAAGCGTTTGCGAGCTGGAGTCCGAGCGTGCCCGACCCGCTTCCGGTGTTTACCGTGACGCGGTAGGTCGTGCCGCTGCCCGTGACGGACCCGACCGTTGCCCCGGTCACTCCGCCGGTGGCGATGTGCTTGAAGTTGTCGATCGTAAGTCCAGTGACCGGCTGTGAGAACGTGACTTCGAAGGTCACCGTGGCGGCACTGGTCGGATTCTGTGCATTCGCCGGGATCGCGATCGAGGCGGTGGGGCCGACCGGGGGTGCCTCGCTGACGGCATACATCTGCCCGGTGAAGCCCGCGGCCAAGGCATGGCCGGAGGCATCCTTGATCGATGCGACGTTCGCGAGATTCAATCCGAGCGTGCCGGAGCCGGTGCCCGTGCTGGCCGTCACCGTCCAGAGCGCGGCCGACGCGGTGCTCGCGGGCGTCACTTGGATGTTGTCGGACCCAGTGAGGCCTGCCGAGGCCACGAGCTTGAAGTTCGCCGCGCTCACGCCGGTGACCGGCTCGTTGAAGAGCACGTCCCACGTCACGGTGCCCGGCGCCGTTGGCCTCGGCGTACCGGGCGGGTTCTCTTGAGGCCGCGTGTCGATCGAAACCACCGTCGGGGTCGAGGGCGTCGAGCCTCCCCAGGGGCCCAAGGTCAGCGTGATCGTCGTGCCGTCGTTCACCGCCGGAATCTGCCCTCCAAGCAGCGCCGTCGAGGGTGACCCGCTCGCCCCAAACTGCGGGTTCACGAACGCGGAAATCCGTTCACCGTCGCCGTTCAGATTGTTCCCGGGGGCTTCGTCCTGCGAGAAGCCGTAGGCCAGCCCCATGGGGTTTCCGGCGGCCGACTTCTGCAGGGCCGTCGGATTGGGATAATTGACGGGGACGTTGTTGATCATCGCGGTGTGCAGGAAAGCCGCGTAGAGGTTCTGCGGGACGGGCGGCGACTTGGCCGGATAAAAGTTTGCCTGCGTCTCCCAATAGATGAGGCTGGCCGCCACCGGATTGGTGAAGCCAGACGGGTTTGTTTCGTTGGCCGTTCCGTACAGACCTGAATTCGCGTCCGCCGTGGCGATGCCGCGATTGATTGCGGCGTTGAGCATGTCGAGCACGGTGCCCAGGGCCTCTCCCGCAAAATTGCCCGGCACAGCATTCGCCGCACTGAAAGCGCCGGTGCCACCGAAAATCTGATACTCGGCGCTGCCGAGCGTGGCGCCGGCCAATGCCCGCGGGTCGAGAATCGACCAGACCGGATTCGTCGCGCTCGAGCCTGGATACCTGGTCAAGTTCCAGAGCGCCAGCGCATGCACGCCACCCGGCAGGACGACGGGCGCGGTTTCCCACAGCACCGATGTCTCGTTGCCCTGCAGGTAGAGCGTTTGCCCGCTCGGCGGCCCGTTCACGTACAGCGCGTCGAGAACGGTGTCGAAGGACCCTGCCAGCGGATTGGAGATCGGCTTGCTCACCGACAGCGGGCTGAGGATTCCCGCCGGCTGGCCGTCCGTACCGTTGAAGAGCAGCGACCCCCAGTTTTTTGTTGTTGGCTCGGTCGCCGTGAACGTCTTGTACTGCGCGAACACGTCGTTGCGCGTGTACGAGCCGTCGTCATTGCGGGCCCCCACATGGTAGGTCTGGGGAGGTGTCTTCAAGGCGCCATTTCGCGTTTCCTTATATATGCTGACCTCGATCTCGGCCTGCATGGTCAATGGAAACTGGAATTGATCCACCGATGTCCAGTCGATGTCGAGCGAACCAGCGAGTTTCGTGTACAGATTCGGCGGAGTATTGATCGTGAACTCCAGCGCCTCGTAGGCGAACGCGTTCGTCGACCCGGGCGTGAAACCGGTGAAGCCAAGGCCCACGGTCTGCGGGCCCGTGACGGCCACCTGCGCCTGCGTGCTGATCGTCGGCAGAGGGCTCCCGTTGGGCACCATGAACACGTAGATGCGGCCCGATGGAAGGTTCGAGGCGCCGGCCGGAACGTTGCCCTTCGCGGGAATCGTGTTCGTGTTCGGCAGGGTGAACGTGAGGTTGGAAGCGTCCAGCTTCACGGGCGAAATGGACGTCGACTTGCCACCCTGCTGCGTCGGGTTGGCGCCATCGGGCAAATCCGTGAACGTATACGGTGTCGCCGACGGCGTGCCCCCCCCGTTGCCGAGGACGAATGCCTTCGGCGCATACGCCTTGTCGTCGCTGGCGGTGGAGAAGTCGTAGCTGGCGAAGCCGAGCGCGTAGACGGAGTAGTCGGTCGGGGCCTTGCCGGTCACGCCGGTCGTGTCCGCGAGTGTAAACGTGTAGGCCAGCAGCCGGCGGCTTTCGAGCGCCTCCGCAGACAGCATCTCGCGGACGGGCCGGCCGCGGCGGCGACGAGCGGGAAACACCAGGGCACGCATCGGCTGGCTCCGGCGGAAAGGAACATCCTTGCCGCAGCCTAGTCGCGGCCTCTGCCCGACCCAAATGTTCAGGTCGGGGCGGCTTTTCCCCGGGAAAAAGCCCGTCTCGTCACCCCGGCGCCGGAACGGCTCGTAAATCCGGATCGTGAAGAGAAGCTCGCTCGCGCTGTAACCCGAGCCGAGCGAGAGCGTCTCGATCGGCACGCCCGACTGGGCTGACGTGGCTGTCGAGCGGGGAGGCGTATGAGGTGCGGCATCCCGAGATGGCGATGCTGACGCGCTCGGCCGTCATCGTGGGCGTCGGTGAGCACCGGGGGTTTCCCCGCGGGCACCGCACGCTGTCGCTGCTTCACATCACGGCCATCGAGCCGACGAGCCTGAAGGACTCGGCCTGAGCCGCGCCCGAGGTGCCCGCTGGCCCGGGCGACGGCTCACCGCCAGCGGCGGAACGGCTCGTAGATCCGCACGGTGAGCAGCAGTTCGCTGGCGCTGAAGGCGCTCGAGAGCCGCGATGTGTCGACCGGCACGCCGTCTTGCCGTGACGTGGCCGTGATCGATCCGCCGTCGATTGCGAAGAGTCGGTGTGCCTGTATGCGTGTACCACGCATCCGCGCGGACTCACGGCGTTTTCATGTCGCTTTGCTGGAGTCGATCCTGTGCCGCGTGCCGCACGGTCAACACCACAACCGTCTCGTGGACGATCGTGAACACCGCCCGGTGCGTCGGTCGCGACCCGAGTCCGAAGTGCAACTCGCGGAGCGGATACGGGAAATCACCGTCCTCGAGTGCCTTCGGACACCGATCCGGCTGATCGGCCAGACTCGCAATCGCGGACGAATGCCTGCGTACCAGCGTTCCGACTGTTCGACGGATCGCTCCCGCGCCCACCAGGCCGCGAAATCCTCCAGTTCGCGGGCCGCTTGCTCGGACACGGCGACCGCGTAGGTCATGCCGAACGCGGCCTGCGGAGCCTTGCTCGGATGCGGGCGTCGAGTTCTTCAAGCGAGACGACTCGCCCGGCTTCCATG
>JBJTBO010000479.1:0-3574 GCA_046091445.1 Planctomycetaceae bacterium
ACTGTCCCGTGCATCTCCAGGAGATCACGGCGACGCTCTACCACTGCCTCGGCATCCGGACGTCGGAGACGACGCTCATCGACACGACCGGCCGTCCGCAGTATCTCGCCGAGCGGCTCCCCCTGCCCGAGCTCGTCTGACCCGCAAGCCATGCCGACATGCGGTAGGGCAAGTGGGCGTCGAGAAGGAACTTCACTGCCCCACCGGCTGGACGCGGCGCGTGCGGGCTAACTGAGCGGCGTATGCAAGCACGGCCAGGAGGTCGTCACGCTCCAGGTCCTGATAGTCGGAGAGGATTTCGTCGTGGGTCATGCCCGAGCTGAGCAACTCGAGCAACGTCTCGACTGGGTATCGCAGACCACGAACGCACGGCTTGCCGTGACACACGGCCGGGTCAATCGTGATGCGGGCGAGAATCGCGTCCATATCTAGATCGCATTCAAGATACGTGTGCCGCGGGCTCGGGGGTGGCAACGGAATTTCGTCCGCCGCCCGAACGGCGGATGGGCTCATCGTGGCCGCGGTGGCCCGATGCTCCTCGAGCGTTCGCCGCCCCCCGTCGCCTACCCGCCTTGGTCTGCCACCGCGTCGCTCCACCTACCCAAGACATACTCCGGATATTACCAGAATCTGAAACCCTATGCCTCCGCCTCCGAGCGAATGGATTGACCCGCTTCCTTCGAAACGACGACCATCGGCTCTCTGGCAATGCAGCCCAGCGGCGTTGTGCGGATTACCGCGAACCAGCAAACCACGCACGAGTGGTGGACTGGAAATCGCCACCGTTTTTCTGTGTACGTCTCCGATAGAATGCAGGGACTGCCTTCGTTTGCGTGCGGCGACACGGCGCCCCCAAATGACGCAACCGCAAACCGTGCCTGTCCTCTGCGCCGACCCAGACGCCCTGACTCACTGCTGGGCCGGGGCGGGCTCGATCGTGTGGAGGGCCTTGGCGTCGGCGAGGTTCCAGAGCCGGACCTTGCCGTCCTGGGCGCCGGCGGCGACGAGCGTGGGGGCTGAGGCGAGCGTCTGCACAAAGTCGCCTGCGCCGCCGAAGTCACGGACCACCGCGCCATTCGTCACGTTGTAGATCCGCACGAGCGGATCGGCGGCCGAGGTGATGATCTCGTCGGTCGCACCCACGAACCGCACGCCCGTGACCTCCTTCTTCGGTCCGGTGATCGTGCGCTGCTGCTCGCCGGTCACCATGTCCCAGATCTTCAGGGCGTTGTCGGCACCGGCCGAGGCGATCCGGCGACCGTGCGCCTGCCAGGCCACGCCGAGGACGTGGCCGGTGTGGCCCTCGAACGACCGCACCGGGCTGCCGTCGGCGACCGCGTGCACCTTCACGAACCGGTCGGCCGCGCCCGAGGCGAGCAGGTCGCCGCGACGCGAGAAGGCGAGCGACATCACTGTGTCGGTGTGCGGCAGCGGCAGCGAGCGGGCGAGCATGCCGTTTTCGACGTTCCAGAGCTTGATCTCGCCGCTGCGGCTCGCCCGGCCGCTGCCGGAGGCGAGCACCTTGCCGTCGGGAGAGAAGGCAAGCGAGGTGACCGTGCCGAGCGGCGGGCCACCCGCGTCGTCGTCGAGCGCCGGCGGCGTGGACTCGCCGCCGATCGTGCGCTCGAGCGACCACGACTCGGTCACGTCCCACGCGGCGGCGGGCGCCCCCGCGCCGGCGATGACGAGGCGGCTGCCGAAGGCGAGCATGCCCGGGGCACCCGGCGCGCCGGCCGGCCGAGCGGCGTCGAACGCGTCACGGATCCCGCCGTCGGTTGCCCCCACGATCGAGAGGCGGCCGTCGGCGTTGAGTCCGGCGAGCCAGCGGCCGTCCCGTGAGAAGGCCACGGCCGTGGCGGGTCGGGCCGACTCGTTGGTCTCCTTCTCGAGCGCACCGCGGGCCTCCGTCGCACCGCCGAGCGCCTTCTCGAGGGCCTCGAGCTCGGTCTTGCGTTTGGGCAGTTCCTCCTGCGACTTCTTGTCGCGGCCATCGGCGAACTCGACGGCCCGCTTCGCACTCGTCAGCGCCGTGTCGGCCCGCGTGCGTTCCTCCTGGGCCTTCGTGAGGGCGGTGGTCGCCTCGGTGGCCTTCTTCTCGACCTCGGGCACCTTCGCCTTCGCGCGTTCGATCTGGGCCATGGCCTGTGCGACGGCGGCGTCGGCAGCCGTCTTGGCGGCCGTGGCCGCATCGGCAGCCGCCTTGACCACCTTGAGCGACTCGGCAGCGGCCGGATCGGCACCGACCTTCGTGAATGCAGCGAGGCTCGCCGCCGCGGTCTCGGCGGAGGACGCAGCGGCCGCCTGGGCCTTCGTGGCGGCGGCATGGGCCTCCGTGGCCAGCGGCACCGCTGCCTGGGCGGCGGCGACGGCGGCGTCGGCCTCGCCCTTCGCCTTCTCGGCCGCGACGACGGCCTGCGTCTTCTCGCCGAGCGTCTTCTCGGCGGCGGCGACCGCCTCGGCGGTCTTCTTCTTCTCTTCGGCGGCGTCGGTCACGTCCTTCTCCGCGGCGGTGACCCGCGTCTTGCCGAACTCGACATCCTGCTTGTCCACCGCGAGGCCGAGATCGGCCGATGCGAGGCGACGGGCGAGCCGCACGTCTCCCTTGGGCTCCGTGACGATCTTGCCGTCGGCCAGATTCCAGAGCTTGACGCCGGGCACGGTGCCGGCGGTCGCGAGCCGCGACCCGTCGGCGCGTACCGCCAGGGCCACGATCGCGCCGCCATGATCGACCTCACGCACAACGCTGCCGGCATCGGCGTTCCAGAGCCGGGCCTTGCCATCCCCGCCGCCGGCGACGATGTGGCCGGGCATCGTGGGGACGGTGGCGAATGCGGCGACGGGCTTGCCGGCACCGGCGAGTTCCTTCGCCGGCGCGGGCGCCGGGGGTGCCTCGGCGCCGGCTGCGGGCACGGCCGGAAGCGGGAGTGCCCACACCCGCACGACGTTGTCGGGCTCGGCCGTGGCGATCCGCTTGTCGTCGATCACGACCAGGGCACCGGTGCCGGCCGGGCGCATCAGTTTTCCGGTCGTCTTCCCGTCGGCGACCGTCGTCGCGGCGACGGCGCCGGACGCGGCCGAGGAGTAGATCGTGGCCCCATCCGGTGCGTAGGCGAGTCCCGCGATCGGACCGTCGTGCACGGCATGCACGTGGAGGGCCTTGCCGGAGGCGACCTCGACGATCGCCACCTTGCCGTCGGGCAGGCCGACCGCGGCCGTCGCGCCGTCGGGTGCGACCGCGAGCGTGGTCGCGGCCGCCGTGTCACCCAGGGGCGCGATGCGGGGCGCGGCGCGACGCCAGAGCTTGATCGTGCGAAACGAACCCGTGGCGAGCATGTCGCCCGTCGGCGAAAACGCGATCGCCCCGAGCGGGTCACGGTGGGCCTGGCCAGCCGCGGGGCCCTCGCCCGATGCGGCACCGTCCACGAGCGTGGCAAGCGTCTCGCCCGACAGCGTGTCGAAGAGGCTCACGCGGCTGCCCCGCGCGGCCGCCGTGAGGCGCCCATCGGCGGTGATTTCCACGGCCACGACCGCACCGGTGCCGGGCGGGAGCGGACGCCAGTCGATCGGCCGCGCC
>JBJTBO010000480.1:0-4892 GCA_046091445.1 Planctomycetaceae bacterium
ATCGTGGTCCCCGTCACGGCCTCGCGCAGCAGGCGGCCCCCCGGCGCCGTGGCCGGCCCAGCCGGTGCGGGCGGGTGCTTGAATCCGGCAGCGGTCATGGCGGGTATCCTCGAGGTCGACCGGGCGCGGGCGACCCACGCAGGCCGGCGGTTATAGAGTGTTCCCGCGTCACCCGCACGTCACCCACTCGCGTTCACGAGCCGCCGCCGGACCCGCGATGATGCCTCGCCTCGTCACGCTCGCGGTGCTCACGCTGCTCTTCGCCGTCTTCGCGGCGTGGCCGGTGCCCGACGTCAATGAGGCCGTGTACCTCACCAAGGCCCGGCACTTCGCCGACCCGAGCTGGGGTCGGGGCGATTTCTTTCTCGAGACGCGCGACGCGCACGGCGGATTTTTCATCCTCTTCGGACGTCTGCTCGCCACCGTCCCACTCGAGACCGGCGCGTGGATCGGCCGCTGGATCGGCTGGCTGGCCGTCGCCGCGGGGTTCTGCCATGCGGTGGTTCCGCTGGCTGCGAGCCCGCATGCCTCCCGCTCAGCGCCCCGTGACGACACCTGGCGCACGGCAGCCTTCGTTCTCGTGGCGGGCGGGCTCTTCGCCGTCGCCCTCCGTGCCACGCCGATGGCCGGCGAGTGGCTGCTCGGCGGCTGCGAGGCGAAGGTCTGTGCGTGGGCCTGCGTACTCGCCGGCATCGGCGAGGTCGCCCGCGGCCGCTGGGCGAGCGCCGTGTGTGCGATGGGCGCGGGCACCTGGCTGCACGTCCTCGTGGGTGGCTGGGGAATGGTCGCGCTCGTCGGTGCACGCCTCATGGGCCGCGGGAGCGACGATCCGCTTGATGAAAGCGATCATTCGCCCGGTCCGCGGTGGTCCGCCGCGTTCTTTTTTGCCGCGGGCCTCGGGCTGGCGGCCGCGGGGGTCGTGCCCGCACTTGGTCTCGCCTCCGCGGCGTCGGATGCCGACCGCGCCGCGGCGATCCGCATCTACGTCGTCGAGCGGCTGCCGCACCACCTGCTGCCCCGCACGTTCGCCGAGCCGATGGTCGCGCGACACCTGCTCGCGATCGCCGTCTGGTGGCTGCTCACGCGGCTCGTGCAGCCGACGCCCGCGCGACGACGCCTCGTCCGGTTCACGCTCGCTGTGCTCGCCATCTCACTCGCCGGCTGGCTGATCTCATTGGCCGAGCCACTCGCCCCGGCACGGGTCCTGTCGCTGCTGCGGTATTACTGGTTTCGGCTGGGTGACGTGGTCGTGCCCTTCGCGCTGGCCGTGAGCGGTTCGGCGGTGACCTGCGATGCCGCAGCCTGCCGCGGCGTCGCACCCCTGCCACCCTGGGTGGTGCGAACCGCAGTCGTGCTCGGCCTCGTCGGCGGCGTCGCGGTCGAATCGGCGCACTGGCCACTCCCCGGCCGCACCGGCCTCGTACCCCGGGCCGACTCGAAGGTCGCCGGACCGCCATGGATCGACATCTGCGACTGGGTGCGCGACCACACACCCGCCGACGCCAGCTTCCTCACGCCGCGCGGGGCCGCCACCTTCACCTGGCGCACCGACCGGCGCGAGGTCGTCTCCTGGAAAAACAGCCCGCAGGACGTCGCCGGACTGCTCGAATGGCGCCGCCGCATCATCGACTGCTTCTCTGCCGACGGCTCGCTCGCCGACATGGAGCGCTCCACCCCCGCACTCGGCACCCCACGGCTGCGCGAGGTGGCGGATCGGTACGGTGCCGACTTCGCGATCGTGCCCGTGGATGTCAGCGGCCTCGCCGACCTCCCCTTCCCGGTGCTGCATACGAACGGCGGCTACGTCGTGCTCGATCTGCGCGACACACGCTGATCGCGGCATATGGCCTGGCCATGAATGCCCATCACCACCCCCCGCCGCAGGTGGAGGGGCCCGCGAGCGGATTCGACGCGTGTGAAGCACCGGCTCAGGGGCGGCAAAAGTCTCCTCGCTCCGGCCGCGACGGCCGCTCGCTCGGGAAGCGTTCGCCGACCCCTTCGCCTCCTCTCCTGCTCGATTCGTCTCCCGCTCGATTCGTCGACGCTCCACGAAACCCGGAGATGCTCGAGTCAGGGGGACCGGCGGCGGAGATCGAGCGTGCATGCGTAATCGGAGTTGGGATCCTCCGGGGGCAGGGGGCATGGACCCGGCGTGTGACCGCTGGCGAAGAACCGGCTCGCCCGCCGCCCCTCGGCCTCGAGGGCGTTGACCGGCCGCGTCTCGTAGTTCCGTCCACCGGGATGCGCGACATGCCAGGTACAGCCGCCGAGGCTGCGGCCGCTCCAGAGGTCGATGATGTCGAACACGAGCGGCGCGTGGACCGGCACCGTGGGGTGCAGGCAGCGCGGCGGCTGCCAGGCCCGATACCGCACGCCCGCCACGAACTCGCCCGGTATGCCGGTCGGCACCAGCGGGACGCGGCGACGGTTGCACGCGACCACGTGCCGGGGTGAGACGAGTCCCGTCACCCGCACCTCGACTCGCTCGAGCGAGCTGTCCACCAGACGCGACGTCGCGCCGCCGACCGGCTCCTCACCGAGGACGTGCCAGGGCTCGAGGGCCGCCCGCAGTTCGAGCGTGACCCCGTCGTGCGTCACCGACCCGAGCCGCGGAAAGCGGAACTCGGCGAAGCACTCGAACCACTCCTGCTCGAACGGGAAGCCGGCGGCACGGAGATCGGCCACCACCTCACGGAAGTCGCGCATGAGGAAGTGCGGGAGCAGAAAGCGGTCGTGGAGCGACGTCCCCCAGCGCACGAGCCGCGCGGGCGCCGCGGCGGGCTCGCGCGCGAACCAGGCCACGCATGCCCGGACCACGAGCTGGGCGAGGAGGCCCATCCGCACGTGCGGCTGCATCTCGAACGCGCGAAGCTCGACCAGGCCGCGCCGACCACCGTCGGTGTCGGGCGAGAAGAGCTTGTCGATGCAGAACTCCGTGCGGTGGGTGTTGCCGGTCATGTCGGTGAGGATGTCGCGAAACACCCGGTCGACGAACCACGGCGGCGCGACCGGACCCGCCCTCCGCATTTCCTGGAGCGCGATCTCGAGCTCGTAGAGGCTCTCGTGACGAGCCTCGTCGATCCGGGGAGCCTGGCTCGTCGGGCCGATGAAGCGCCCCGAGAAGAGGTAGGAGAGGGACGGATGATTGTTCCAGTAGGCGACGAGGGCACCGAGGAGGTGGGGCCGCCGCAGGAAGGGGCTTTCCGCCGCCGTCGGACCGCCGAGGACGAGGTGGTCGCCGCCACCGGTTCCGGTGTGCAGGCCGTCGATCTCGAACTTCTCCGCACCCAGCCGACTCGACCGGGCCTCCTCGTCGAGCACGTGGCGCAGCCGCACGAGGTCGGGCCAGCTCGACACGGGCGGCACGTTGACCTCGATGACGCCGGGATCGGGCGTGACCTGCAGCCGGACGAGCCGCGGATCGCACGGCGGCGGATAGCCCTCGACCACCACGGCGATCTCCATCTGCGTCGCCGCCTCCTCCACGCGGCCGACGAGCTCGAGCCAGTCGTCCGCCGGTCCCTGCGCGTCGGCGGCGAGGTCGAGCCCTGGATCGAGCGGCGGCAGGAAGATGTGGATGCGTCCCTCGCGCTCCTCCGCGACCAGTGCGGTCCGCACGATCGACGTGCCGGCGCGCACCTCCTCGTCGGTCGGCCACGGGAGGCTGGCCATCGGCAGCCGCAGGCCGGCCGGAGAGTCGCCGGGCACGAGGACCACCCGGCCGTCGGACACCGGCCAGGTGCTCGACCGCCAGCGTGCCCCCACGCCATCGTGAAACCGCAGCACCGGCAGCACCCACGCGCGCGGCACGCCGCGCTCCCGCACGCCGGACGCCTCGAAGCCCTTCTGCTCGTGCGCCTCCATGACCATCGCGGGATCGAGGCCCAGCGCCCGCGCGAGGAGCCTCACGAGCTCACCGGCACGTGCCGCCGGGTCAGTCGGCGTCACGCGGTCGGTGGGCGCGTGCTCGATGCCGGGTCGGTCATCCGCGATGAGATCCCGCCGCGACCAGATCGGCCGGCCGTCGCGCCGCCACACGACGTCGAGCGCCCAGCGTGGCAACGGCTCCCCCGGGTACCACTTCCCCTGCTCCTCGACGAGTGCGCCACCGGGCGCGAGACGATCGAGCAGCCGCCGGGCGAGCACGCCCGCCTTCCCCCGCTTCTCCGCTCCGAGGGCCGTCGTATTCCACTGGGCGTGATCGAAATCGTCGATCGAGACGAAGGTTGGCTCGCCTCCGGTAGTGAGCCGCGCGCCGGCTTCGCCGAGTGCGGCATCGACCGCGTGGCCCACGGCGTCGATCCGCGACCACTGCTCGTCGGAGAAGGGCCGCGTGGTCCGTGGGCTCTCCGCCAGACGCTCGACCCGCATCCGGAATTCGAACTCGGTGCGGCAGGGGTCGACCGCACCGCTCACCGGCGCGGCACTCGAGGGATCGGGTGTGCTCGCGAGCGGGATGTGCCCCTCGGCCGTGAGGAGTCCGCTCGTGGGATCGAGTCCGACCCATCCCGCACCGGGAAGGAAGATTTCGGCCCACGCGTGGAGATCGGTGAAGTCCTCGCTCGGACCGACCGGCCCTTCGAGGGGAGCCACGTCGGGGGCCAGCTGCACGAGATACCCCGAGCAGAAGCGGGCCGCCAGTCCGCAGCGTCGAGCCGCATGCACGAGGAGCCAGGCCGAGTCACGGCAACTGCCCCGGCCGAGCGCGAGCGTCTCGTCGGGCGCCTGCACACCCGGCTCGAGGCGGATCACGTAGCCCACGCGCTCCTTCACGGCCCGGTTGAGGGCGACGAGCACGTCGATCGTGCGCGGCACGACGCCGGAAGGTCCGAGTGCCGTCCGCGCGAACTCCGCCACGAAGCCGTCGAGGAGGGGCGCAGGCCCCGGCAGCG
>JBJTBO010000481.1:0-11010 GCA_046091445.1 Planctomycetaceae bacterium
CGAACTGTAAAGCGTGGGCTCCGAGCATCCGGCGGCGTAGCGGTAGCGGCCGTATGGCCCGTCGGCCACGCGCAGCGACGAGATGAATCCGAGCGTGGTCGCGCGCAGCCGGCCGACGTCGAGCGAGGAGAGCGGCACACGTTCGGGAGTCGCCGTCGGCGCGGCGGCACCACCACGGACCGGGAAGATGCCGAGTGCTCCGAGGCCGGTGGCGAGCACCCGCCGGCGGGTGACGCTCGAACGGCGGGCTGCCTGAGCCATGGCGAGAGTCGTGGATGGGAGGATGGGCACGATGCTACGGGGCGACCCCAGAGTCCCGCGGTCCGCGCAGGAACGCCTCGAGTGCGATCGACCCCTCGCGCGACAGCGGGCCGTCTGGGGGCATGCGGCCGCGGGCCACGGCGGCACGGATCGCGTGCGCCTGGATCCGATGCAGCGGACCACGGTCGGCGCCCGTCGCATGGCAGTCGGTGCAATCCGACACGCGGAGCTCGTCACCGAAGTCGGGCCGCGGGCCATCGAAGTCGGTCACCACGCCGACGAGGCTGCGGCAGTGGTCGTTGACCTCCGCGAGGTACTCGCGACCGCTCACCAGATCCGGCCGTGCCGGATCGAGCGCCCGCGGTCCGTTGGCATGGCAGCGGTAGCAGTCGCTCCCGGCGTTGGAGATTTCGGGCCTGCCCCGCACGTAGTGGAAGAATGAGGCGACGTTCGGCTCCACGCGTCGGTCCTGCACGATCGCCCACTGTTCCCACGGCCCGGACCCCGCCTTCGCCTCCGAGAACGTGCGGGTGAGAAGAAACCACACATCGAACGCGTCGTTGCGAAAGCCGTGTACGGAATGGATCTGTGGCTCGCCGAGGACGTGGCTGCCCTCGTAGTCGAGCATCTCCACGTGGGGACCGTCGCGGAGGTCGCTGACCGCCAGCGCCGCGTCGAGCGCGGCGACCATGCCTGCGCGGCCCGGCTGGTCCCGGCCGGCATCCGCGGGGAGCGAACGCCAGAACGAAGCGTAGGATCGTGTGGGCGTGAGCCCGCCGTCATCGATCGCCCGCCAGAACGCGGCGGCCGACACGTTGCCGATGCGATCCGGCCACGTCTGCGGTCCCGGGCCGGGCTCCTCCGCGAGCGCGACCGCGTGCACCGGGACAAACATGGCAAGGAGCGCGGCCCACAGCCAGGCTCTGCGCCCGACGCCTTGCCCGGCACCGAGTGGCGCGACGAGGCCTGCCTGGCGGAGTGAAGGCCGGCGCATCACCCGCCTCCGGGGTCGCGAAGCCATGCCAGGATGTCGGCGACGTCCTGCGGCTGCAGGGCCTTCGCGAGCGACTCGGGCATGAGTGACACGGGGCTCGCCCGCAGTTCCTCGATGTCGCGACGCAGCACCGTCTGGGTCTTTCCCTCCTGGCCCTTGAGCGTGACGCTCGACGCGGTGTCGGCGGCCAAGAGGCCGGTGAACACCTGCCCGCCCGTGGTGAGGAGCGTGTAGGTGGCGTAGCCGCCGGTGATCTGGGCGTTCGGCGCGAGGATCGACACGAGCAGCGTCTCCTCCGGATGCTTCGCCTCACCGGCGAGCGCCGGTCCCACCGCCACGCCCGTGCCGTGCGCCTCGTGGCAGGCGGCACAGTGCTGCTTGAAGAGTGCCGCACCGCGCACGCGGTCGCGGGGCCGGTCGAGGGCGCGAGCGTATTCCCCGATCCGGCCGTCGAGGTTCTCCACGAGTTTCGCGAACTGGGCGTGGGCGCGGCTGGCCAGGTCGGCGTCGGCATGGCGCTCGAGCGCCGCCCGCTGGAGCGCCGTGCAGGCGGAGGCCGGGAGCGTGCCCTGCTCGAGTGCGTCGACGACGGCGGGCAGCCGGTCGGCCCTCGCGAAGCACGCCTCGAGGATCGCGTCACGCACCTGTGGCGTCGCCGCGGCGAAGCCGCCGATGAGCGTCGCGGTGATCGTGGCGTCTTTTTCCGCGGCGATCTCCCGCACCGCAGCGAGTCGCATCTCCGGCGAAGCCTGGGGGTCACCGACCCGCGTGGCGAGCGCGGCGAGTCGCTGCGTCCTCTCGCTCGCCGTCTCGAGCGAGAGGAGCCGCATGAGGTCGCGCGCGGCCGTGCCGATCACCTCGTCCTCGTCCGCCGCTCCGCGTCGCACGAGCGCCACGGCGTCGGTCCCGAGCCGCACCTCCACCGGCGCGGTCAGCGGCGCGCGCAGGCCCTGCCAGCCGGCGCGCCGCAGCGACCCGTCCGCGCAGCGGTCGATCGCCGCGAGGGTGAACGCGAATTCGCCGGGGTCACGGCGCACGGTCACCGAGGTCGCCAGGGGACCGATCAGGCCGGTCGCCCGCCCGATGGCGGCGGGCTCGCCGAGGAGCGCGTCGAGCAGCCGCCCGGCGCGGCCGGCCAGCGACGCCATCACCGCCGCATCCATCCATGGCGCGTCACCCCAGCGGCGGGCGATGCCGGCGAGCGCATCGAGCACCCGCGCATCCCGCGAGGCACCGAGCGCCGCGGCGACACGCCGCACGACGTCGGCGTCCGGGTCGTCGGCCCGTTCGAGCCCGGCCGCCAGGAGCGCGTCGCGGCCGTCGGCAGCCTGCTCGGCCGCGTCGGCGAGCAGCGGCTCGGCCACGGCCACCGCATGGATCCGCACGGCGGCGTCGGGATGCCCGAGCGCGGTCCGGATGACGGTCGGTTCCGCGGCGCCGAGTGCCTCGAGCGTCCGCAACGCATTGATCGCCGCCGGCCGTGTCGCGGATGGCGAGACGAGCCGCGCGATCGCTGGCGCCGCCGCGGTCGCGCCGCGCTCCACGAGCAGCCGCCGCGCCGTCTGCCGCCGCCAGAACCGCTCGCTCGCGAGCTCGGCCACGAGGCGGTCGGTGGTGAGGTCGGCCAGATCCGTGTCCGTGCGCTGCGGCGGATGCTCCGGAACGATCCTCCAAATCCGGCCGCGGTCCCTGCCGTGGTCGAGGCCGTACTGCTGCTGCAGGTAGCGCGGGATCGCCGAGTAGTCCTCGATGATCTCCCGGTAGAAGTCGACCACCGCGATGCCACCCTCCGGCGTGTGGGCGAGCGCCATCGCGTGGAACCACACGTCGCTCGACGTGAGGAACTCGCTCGCTGCCTCCTCCGGCAGCCGCTCGAGCTCGACCCGGCCGTCGGACCGCACGAGCCTGCCGCGGGTGACGAGGTTCTGCGCGGGCTCGCAGGCGAAGAGCTGACCGGCGAGCCCCGGCAGCGCGGTGTCGTCGTAATGGAAGGGACCGCAGGCCGACGTGAAGTAGCCGTTGGCGGCCGATTCGGCGATGCCGTAGCGGTCGCGGTAATACCTCGAGAAGTCGGCGTGCTGCTCCCGCTTCGTGCGCCACGGAGGCGGCGGGCTCGTGGGATAGGCGCGGTCGCCACCGAGCGGCTGCTGCACGGCCCCGATCGCGTAGTCGGGATTGCGGGCCAGCGCCCTCCAGGGCACCGGCGCGGCGAGGATGCCCGCGCGCGTGGTGGAGATCACGATGCGTTCGTCGCGGTCGGTGAGTGTGAGGCCGAACGTGTGGGTGCGGCCCACGAGCGGCGCGAGCGCGGTGCCATCGGCCTTGAATCGAAAATCGCTCGCCGGCAGATCGACCGGCTGCGCGAGGCGCGGGCCGGTGATGCGGCCGCCCCCGGCACCCGCACCGACGTAGATCCAGTCGTCGTGGCCCCACTGCGGCTGGTTGATGTTGCGTTCGAGGATGCCGACCGGGAAGCCCTCGTAGAGCACCTCGCGCACCTCCGCCACCCCGTCGCCGTCGCGGTCGGCGAGGAAGATGATGTGTGGTGCGGCCACGGCGATGACACCGTCGCGGGCGGGGCAGATGCCGTAGCAGGCCGGCAGGCGGTCGGCGAAGACGCTGCCGGCGTCCATCGTGCCGTCGCTGTCGGTGTCGGTGAGGAGCTTCACCGTGCCGTAGGTCTCGGCATCCGCCTTCGCCTTGGCCTCCGGCGGCGCGGCGATCCGCCGCACCTCCATGTCGAGCTCCCCGGTCTTGTTGAGTTCCTCGATGTCGAACTGACCCTCGAGGTTGTAGCCGTGGAGTTCCGACACGTAGAGCCGGCCCCGTGCGTCCCAGCAGACGCCCGACGGCTCGTGGATGAGCGGCTCGGCCGCGACGAGCTCCACCCGCAGGCCCGCCGGAACGCGGAACGTGGCGAGCGCGTCCTGCGGCGACAGCGGCCGCGGCGCGTCGTCGGGCCGGGGAATCTCCGCGAGGAGCGCGGGCCAGCCCGTCGCGAGGAGGCATGCGGTGACGAGGGACACGCATGAACGAGTCGGCATGATGCGCTCAGCTCCGGTTGGGTGGCCGTGCGGAACCACGCTGGCGAGCGGGCCAGGGAGGGCCGACACAGTCTACCTGCACTAGGATGGCGTCGACACCGGTCCCCGACGGACGGATCCTCCCCATGTCGCTCATGAGCCTGCGCGATCTGCACGTGCGCTTCCGCGGGCCGGCCCTGCTCGACGGGGTGTCGTGCCACGTCGCAGCCGGCGAACGGATCGGCCTGCTTGGCCGCAACGGTGCCGGCAAGACCACGCTCATGCGCGTCATCGCCGGGCTCGTCACGCCCGATGCCGGCGAGGTGAGCCGAGCCCCGCAGACGACGGTCGCGCTCCTGCCGCAGGACGTGCCTCGCGACATCGTCGGCACGGTCGGAGAGGTCGTGGCGGCGGGCTGGGCCGTCGCCCCGGGCGAGGACGCCCCGGGCGACGATCACGACCTCGCCTGGCGCGGGCAGCACGCGGTGTCCCAGATCCTCTCGCGCATGGACCTCGACGGCACGGCCGCGTTCACGGCGCTCTCGTCGGGCATGAAGCGGCGGGTGCTGCTGGCCCGCGCGCTCGTGGCGTCCCCCGACCTCCTCCTGCTCGACGAGCCCACCAACCACCTGGACATCGACGCGATCGAGTGGCTCGAGGCCTTCCTCGAACGCTGGAGGGGCACGCTCATGTTCGTCACGCATGACCGTGCCTTCCTGCGTCGCATGGCCAGCCGCATCCTCGAGATCGACCGGGGCCGGATCTTCGACTGGTCGTGCGACTACGATCAGTTCCTCGTCCGCAAGGCGGCGGCCCTCGCCGCCGAGGAGAAGCACGACGCGCTCTTCGACCGGAAGCTCGCGCAGGAGGAGGCATGGATCCGCACCGGGCTCAAGGCCCGGCGCACACGCAACGAGGGCCGTGTGCGGGCGCTCGAACGCATGCGGCGTGAGCGGGCCGAGCGGCGCACCCGCACCGGCACGACGAAGCTCCGCATCCAGGAGGGGCAGCGGAGCGGCATGCTCGTGGCCGACCTCGACGGAGTGTCGTTCCACCGCGAGTCGCGTCCCATCCTCCGGCGCGTGACCACCACCGTGATGCGCGGCGACCGCATCGGCATCATCGGTCCCAATGGTGCGGGCAAGACGACGCTGCTGCGGGTGCTCCTCGGCGACCTCGCGCCCTCGGAGGGGTCGGTGCGGCTCGGCACGAACCTGCAGGTGGCCTTCTTCGACCAGCTCCGCGACCACCTCGACGACGAGGCGACCGTGGCCGACAACGTGAGTGACGGCTCGGACACCGTCCGCATCGACGGCACGCCGCGGCACATCGTCGGCTACCTGCAGGATTTCCTGTTCTCGCCCGAGCGGGCCCGGCTGCCGGTGAAGTTTCTCTCCGGCGGGGAACGTCAGCGCGTGCTGCTCGCGCGGCACTTCGCCAAGACCTCCAACGTGATCGTGCTCGACGAGCCGACCAACGATCTCGACGCCGAGACGCTCGAACTCCTCGAGGAGCGGCTCATGGAGTTCAGCGGCACCGTGCTCGTCGTGAGCCACGATCGGGCGTTCCTCGACAACGTCGTGACGAGCCTGCTCGTCTTCGAGCCGACCGACGATCGGCCGAGGGTTCCCGACGGGCCCGCCGCCGCCCTGCCGGCATTCGCCGTGCGCGAATACGTCGGCGGCGCCTCCGATTGGCTGCGGCAGCGGCCTGCGTCCCGGTCACCGCCGAAGGTCGCGCCGTCCCGCCGTGAGCCGGCGGCCGCGCCGCCTGCGGTGGATCCCAGCCCTTCGCGGCGGGTGAAGCTCTCGTTCAAAGAGCAGCAGGAACTCGCCGCCCTGCCGGCGGTGATCGAGTCGCTCGAGCAGGAGATCGCGCGGCGGCACGAGGCGATGCAGGTGCCCGACTATTACCGGCAGCCCGGGGACGTGCTGGCCCGCGAGCGCGCACACCTTGCCGACGCGGAGAAGCGGCTGGCCGACGCCTACGCGCGCTGGGAGCGGCTCGAGTCGGCCGGACCGGCGTGAAGGGCCGCGTGTCCATGCTCGCCCGCCCCGTGTGCGTTCCTCATGTGCCGCAGAACGTGCGGTATCGGCCGCAGCCTGCCGGCGCACCGCCCCGATAGGGCTCGTTGGCGGCCGTCTCCTCGAAGGGTGCGCGAACCGCGTCAAGCAGCCGCTGAAACGGGTCCATGTCACCGGCCTCGGCGGCGGCGAGGGCCTCCTCGACGCGATGGTTGCGCGGAATCACCACCGGATTCGCCCGACGCATCACCCCGACGGCTTCCTCGACGCCACCCCGCTCGCGTGCCAGGCGCGCCTGCCACCGCGCCCGCCAGGCGGCGAATGCCGCAGCGGCCTCCGGGTCGCCCGCGCGAGCCTCGGGGTCGCCGGCGGGATCGGCGACGGACGGACCGGCCGCTGCGGCCAGGCGTGCGAACGTGACCGTGAAGTCCGCACGGGTCGCGTGCATCCAGTCGAGCAGGTCGTCCCAGAGCGATTGATCGCCGTCCTCCGCGCTCGAGAGGCCGAGCTTCGCACGGGCACCGTCGAGCGTGTGCCGGGCGCATCGTGCCGGGAACGTATCGATTACGCCGCGCACCGCCTCGACCGCGGCATCCTCGTCGGCATGCACCAGCGGCAGGAGGCTCTCGGCCAGCCGCGCGAGGTTCCAGTGGGCGATGAGCGGCTGGTTCCGGTAGGCGTACCGGCCCTGCTGGTCGATCGAACTGAAGACCGTGGCCGGATCGTAGGTGTCGAGAAAGGCGCATGGCCCGTAGTCGATCGTCTCGCCGGACACCGCCATGTTGTCGGTGTTCATCACGCCGTGGACGAAGCCGACGAGCATCCAGCGGGCGATGAGTGCCGCCTGTCGCTCGAGCACGGCGTCGAGGAATGCCAGCACCGGCTCGGTGGACGTCGCGAGCGACGGGTCGTGTCGGCCGATCGCATGGGTCAGAAGGGCCTCGAGCAGGTGCCGGTCGTCCACGGCTCTCGCGAACTGGAACGTGCCCACCCGCACGTGGCTGGCGGCCACCCGCGTGAGCACGGCGCCCGGCAGCGGCGTGGCCCGCAGCACCTCCTCGCCCGTCGTGGCGACGGCGAGTCCGCGGGTCGTGGGAATGCCCAGTGCGTGCATGCCCTCGCTCACGATCACCTCGCGCAGCATCGGTCCCAGGGCCGCCCGCCCGTCGCCTCCTCGGGAGTAACGCGTGCGGCCCGACCCCTTGAGCTGCAGGTCGAAGCGGCTGCCGGTCGGCGCGATCTGCTCCCCGAGGAGGATCGCGCGGCCGTCGCCGAGGTTGGTGAAGTGACCGAACTGATGGCCGGCATAGGCCTGGGCGATCGGCTCGGCCCCCGGCGGGATCTCGTTGCCGGCGAAGACCGCCGCACCTCCGTCGCGCAGCACGTCCGGATCGAGGCCGAGTTCGCGGGCGAGCGCCGCGTTCAGCACGACGAGTCCCGGGGCACGCACGGGCGTCGGACGCTCGTGGGTGAAGAGCGCCTCCGGCAGCCGCGCGTAGGAATTGTCGAACCGCCAGCCTGCGTCGTGGATCGGAGCGGTCATCGGTACCTGAAGCCTCGCCCCAGCATAGGTCGCGGGACGGTAGGGAAAAAAGGATTTCGGGACGGCTCCGTCCTTGTTGCCGGTGGGACTTGTTGCACGTGGGACTTGTTCCACGTGGGAGCGGCAGCGGCCGCGATCTCAGATTCCCGTGGCCGGGCTGGCATGCCGATGGAGAACGTCACCCCCGCGGAGCAGGCGATCGCCGAGGCCGTGTCGCTCGGGGCCGATGCGGTGCGGCTGCGGGCGATCGTCGCCGAGGCGGCCGAGGCACGGCGTGCCGACCGGGCGTGGCTGCGGTGGGCGCTCGCCTATCCGGCCGTCGTCCTCGTTCTCGCCCTCGTCGGCACCGCATGGATCACCGTGCGCGACGGTGCGCTGATCCACGACGTCGAGGACGCGTTCCGTGAGCCGCCCATCCCGACCCCGCAGCCCGCGTGGCCGACGGTCGGCAGTGGAGACGTGGCCGTCGCGAGCCTCGCGGCGCTCGGTGCCGCAGGCCTGGTCGCATGGCTCGTGCGGCAGGGGCGTCGTGATGCGGCCGCCGGCATCGTCGCCTTCCACTGCGACGTGCTCGCCGAACTCGCGACGGGTGGCTGCACGCGCAACACCGGAGAGACACTCGCCCGCGCCATCGTGGCCGACGCCGGTCCCGTCGCCGCAGGGTGCCCGCCGCTGGTCACCCATGCCATCGCCCGTGACGACAGCGACGGTCGCGTGAGCCTCCTGCGGTCCACGGCGGCGTTCTACCGTGGGCTCGAGCAGCGACGGCGTCGCACGCTCGAGCATGTCGTGCCGGCCGCCGCGTGCTGTGTCGCCGGGCTCGCGGTCATGCTCTACGGCCTCGCGCTCTTCCGGCCGCTCGCGGGCCTCGTCGACACACTGGCCGTCCCCAGCGACCGCGTCGCCCGGGAGCACGGGCCATGAGCGATCGCGGCGTGTTCGACCGTTCCATCGCCGACGCGATCCGGAAGCATGGCGCCGCCGCGCCCTATGTGCGGCTGGTCGCCGCCGCGCTTCCCCCGCGCGAGCGGATGCCGTGGATGCGGATGGCTGACGCCCTTTCCAGCGGGGACGTGGCGGCGGGCATCCGGGCCGCGGACAGGGCCGCGTCCTGCTGGATTCCGCTCGTCGCGACGGCAGCGGGGGACGCGCGACTCGAGGCGCGCATCCTGCAGGCTGCGACGCGACCACCGCGGGGCGGCGGTCGCTGGTCGGCGATCGTGTCGGCACTCGTCGCGGCCCTGCTCGCCCTGCTGGTGCTGCTGCTCCTGGCGACCACCGTCCTGCCGGTGTTCGAAGTGCTTTTCGGCGACTTCGGCATGCAGGTACCGTGGCTGACGCGGATGACGCTGGCGATCGGGCCCGCCGTGCGAGGCGGGTGGCAGCCACTGCTCGCCGTCGCGGGGCTCGGCGGGCTCTGCTGGTGGTTCCTCGCGTGGCACATGCCGCGGCGCGCCGCGCGGATCGCCGACTTCACGCAGGCGCTCGCGAGGCTGGTGGCGGGAGGGTGTGACGCTGGCGATGCGATCGCGCTGGCATCGCGGGTCGTCGCGGTGTCGGCGAGCGACCCGGCACGTCCCGTGCGGCCCCTCACGTATGCCGCAGTCGCCGCGCTCGAGGCCCCGCCCGCCGCCGCCGCCGTGCTCCTCGACGCGGTGGCGGAGTGCCATGACGACCGGGCGCGTGGTGCCGAGGGTGCCGGCGAATGGTTCGTGGGGCCGCTCGCCATCGTCGCCGTCGGTCTGGTCGCCGGCCTCCTCGTCGTCGCGCTCTTCCTGCCGCTCGTGCAGCTCGTCTCAAACCTCTCGTGAGCGGCCGCCATCGATGGACTCGACCATCCTCTCCACCGCGAGCCGCACGATCCGCCGTGTCTGGCGGCACGCCTGGGCCACGGGTGCGACGCGGGTCGAGTCGGGCGCCGTGCTGCGGCGCGGCGCGGCCTCGATCACGGCGGGGGTGCCCGTCGCCCCGATCCTCGACGCCTGGGCGGAGGACAGCCGAGGCGGCCAGGGAACGCGGCTCGAGCGTGCGGCGCGCCTGCTGCGCCGTGGAGCGACGGCATCCGAGGCCGTGGCCCGCGTGCCCGGCCTCGTCCAGGAGGACCACGCGGTGGCGCTCGCGTTCGGTGAGCGGCTGGGGATCGTCGGGCCGGTGGTGCGAGCCGCGCTCGCGGGCGACGAGCTCCTCGACGCGACCGCGCGGCGCGAGCTGCGGGGCGTGCTCGGCTACCTCGTGGTCGTCGTCGCCGTGCTGTTTCTCACGTCGACGTTTCTCGCCGTGAAGATCCTGCCGATGTTCACGAAGCTCCTCGACGACATGCAGACGCGACGGCCGGCGGTGCTCGAGCATTGGTTGGCGTTCGCGGGGGCCGTGGGTGAGTGGCTGTGGCTGCCCGCCTGCCTGGCCGCCGTCGCGGCCGTCGTCGCCTGCTCCCCGGCGGCGCGCCTTGCCGTCATGCGTCCGTTCACGCGGTCGCGACGCATCACCGCCGCGCTCGACGCGCTGGCCGTCGCGGAGGCCAGTGGCACGCCGATCGCCACCGCGGCGGCCGCCCTCGCCGCCTGCCAGAGCGACCGCCGCGTGGCCACGATGCTCGCGCGGGTGCCGGGCGCGACGCCGCTCGGCCGGCGGCTCATGGCTGCGGGACTCGTCGATGAGGCCGGGGGCGTGGCGATCGATGCCGGGGCGGCCGACCCGGCCACCGTGCTGCATTCGATCGCCGCCACCCGGCGCGATCGAGGCTCGCGTTGGCGCATGACGGCCGGCCGCGTGGTGGGACCGGCCATCGTGCTCGCCGTGGGCGCGATCGTGCTGTTCCAGTCGCTTGCCGTCTTCGTTCCCCTGATGGATATCATCCATGCACTCCTGTGAAGCGGTACGGCCGCCCGGTCATCCCGCCGGTCGACGCGGATTCACGACGCTCGAGGTGATCGCCGCGGCCGGCCTCGTCAGCGCGGGCCTCGCGGCGATCGTGCCGATCTTCGTGCGTCAGGCGCGGCTCGTGGCCGAGACCCGGCGCGAGCGAATCGCGCTCGAGGAGCTGGCCAATCAGGCCGAGCGGCTGGCCGCCGTGCCGCCCGACGCACTCGACGCCCATCTGGCCGGCCTCGCGGTGTCCCCGGCGGTCGCCGCGCTCGTGCCGAGCGGGGAATCGCCGCGTACGGC
>JBJTBO010000482.1:0-6286 GCA_046091445.1 Planctomycetaceae bacterium
GGCGAGCTGCCGGGGAATCGCGTCCATGCCCCCCCGGGGCAGGCAGGCGCGCCCCAGCGCGAACATCGCGAAGTCGAAGAGGAACACGGTCGAGGCGGTGTCGAGGGAACGCTCGCGGAAGACGCCTCCGAAAAAGGGCTCGAAGAAGCGCCGCACGAAATCCGGCGAGAAGCCGCGGGCGGCAAGGGCCTCGCGGGTGGTCGTCTCCGTGGCGGAGGAGGGAGCGTCGGGGTCGAGTCGTCCGCCGCGCCAATCCCGCACGGCATCGTGCCTGAGCCTCGCGACCCGCAGACCGTCCGCGATGCCGACGGTTCCCCGCAGCAGGCCGGTGAGGGCGGTCAGCGGGTCGCGCCACGGATCGGCGATCGGCGAGAGTCGGCCGCCCTCCGCGACAAGCGCACCGGCGTCGAAGCGGCCGAGCGCGAGCGCGTCGAGATCGAGCTGCCGATGCCCTTCGGGGTAGGCGTCGTTGTAGACCTGGAACCCGCGATCGATGCGAAAGCCCTCCACGGCCTCCGTCGCCACCCTGCCGCCGACCCGATCGTCCGCCTCGATCACCACCACGCGCCCGCCGGCGCGGGAGAGCTGCCGCGCACAGGCGAGCCCCGCGAGGCCGGCACCGACGACGATGGCGTCGAGACGGTCGCCGTCGCTCATGGAGCCCCCACGTCGGCGACGGTGGCCAGCACGCGATCGATCCACCGCGCGGCGGCCATGCCGCTCGATGCCGCCCCCTCGACGCGCGGTCCGGCGAATGCATCCCCGCAGCAGGCGATCGGCGGTGTGTCGGAGACCGCGACCCGCGGCTCTGACACGATCGTGGTCGGCAGCGCGAACTTCCACCGCTGCAGCGAGGTCGCCACGACGACCCGTGCCGGGTCACCGTCGATCCACGGCCTCGCGTGCTCGAGCAGGATCCGCTCGACGTCCACGGGCGGCGCATCGAAATGCTCGCGACTGAACCGCCCCGTCGCATGAACCGTGAGGGCCGGCACGGCCGAGATGCCCTTCTGCTGGTTGTCGGCGATCCACGCCACCACACCACCCTCGTCGACGTCGAATTGGATGCCGCCCGGCGGCGGCACGAGGCTCGGGCGATCGAGGACGACGATGAGGGCGAAGCAGGGATCGTAGCCGACCGTGGCGAGCCGAGCGCCCGCCGCCGGGTCGAGGGCGACCCCGCCGGCCGCCAGGAGCACGAGCGATTGCGGCACGGGCGCCGTGAGCAGCGCGCCGCGGGCCGACAGGGCCTCGACCGGAGCCCCGTCGGCCGCCTCGAGCATGACCTCGACGCGACGGCCATCCCCGTTCACCCCGGACGGTCCGACGGCGACGGCGCGGCTCGCCGTCTGGATCACACATCGACCCGACGATCCCGCCGTCGTCGCGAGTGCCGCGAGCCGCTTCGGCAGATCGGTCATGCCGGTCGCGCCGCGCCAGCGCGGATGCCCGTCGCCGGCGGCGGGTGCGGCGTCGCGCGTGAATCCGTGGCACCACACGGCGACCGTGCCGTCCGCTGCGGCGTCCTGCACGAGCCCCTCGAAGCCGCGTCCACGGACGGTGAAGAATTGCGCGCCGTGGTCGCACACCGCCGCGCCGACGCGGCGCGTGGCCATCCGCCCCCCCACGCCCCGGGACTTCTCGAGGACGATCACCCGCCGACCCGCACGCACGAGCTCGCCCGCGGCGCAGAGCCCGGCGATCCCGGCGCCGATGACGATCACGTCGGTCTCCGACACGGGCCGCGAGCCGGTCGCGCCGTCGATCACGTCGTGCCTCCTCCAGAGGGCAGGAGCATCCGCAGCGGCTCGGTCGTGCAGGGAAGCCGCGGCGAGGCGAGCACCTCCCCCGCCGTGCACCCGGCCATGAGTCCGGCCGTCTCGGCCATCGCGCGCACCCGCGGAAAGACCTGGGCCTTCTCCGGAGGAAACTGCGACGGGTAGCACGCGATCGCCTCGAGCTTCACGTCGAGAAAGCCGGTGATGTCGACGACGAGCGGCCAGCGGCCGTGCGGCACGGTCGGAATGCCCGCGAAGAGGAAATAGGTGAGGAACTGCGGCACCGTGTGCACCGGCAGGCCGGCAAACGTGTCATCCCATTTCGTCAGCCGTGAATAGAAGACCGCGGCCTCGGTGATCGCGACGGCCTGGGCATGATCGGGCGACGCCAGCGGCGTGCCGTCCGCCAGACCGAGTACGACCCGGGGCCGCCAATGACGAAACACCTTCGCGAGGGCGACCCGCACCTCGAACGTGTCGAACAGCCGGCGGTTGGGGAACGGCAGCGTCTCGCGATGCACCACACCCAGCACCCGCGCGGCGGCCGTCGCCTCGGCGAGACGCTCCGCGGGGCCGCTCGAGCGCGGCGTCGGCTCGCCGTCCGTGAGATCGACGATGCCGACGCGGTGCCCCTGTGCGGCGAGCAGGGCGAGCGTGCCGCCGCATCCGATCTCGACGTCGTCCGGATGCGCGCCGACGGCGATGACGTCGAGCGGTTGAGGGAGGGCGTCCATGCGGAAGACCCGTGCGGTGCGGGAGGACGTCGCTCCCGCGGAAAGCGGTCCGCGGCCCACTCAGCCCCTGCTCGGCTTGGTCGCGGCGATGAGGAACGTGGGGTTGATGGCCTCGAAGCGGATGCGGTCGAGCTGCTCGATGCCGCGGGCGATGTTGACCATCCAGTAGGCGGCATCCGCCGATCGGGCCCGCAGGATCGCATGCACCGCGGCGAGGTTCTCGATCGAGTTGCACGCCGTGACCAGCCGCCCTCCCGGCCGGAGCCGCTCCCACGCGCCGGTGACGAGCATCGCCACGTCACGGCCGCGGCCGCCGACGTAGACCGCATCGGGGTCGGGCAGCGGCGCCCAGGCCTCCGGCGCCCGCCCGAGGACGGCGTGCAGGTTGGCGACACCGAACCGCCGCGCCGACTCCAGGAACAGCTGGTGGTCCTCGGGATCCATTTCGATCGCGTGGACGGTGCCCGCGGACGCGAGTCGTGCGGCCTCGAGCCCGACCGACCCGCTGCCCGCCCCGACGTCCCAGACGACGCTGTCGGACCGCAGGCCGAGCTCGGCCAGCGCGAGGGAGCGCACCTCGGCGGGCGTGAGGAGGCCCCGCTTCGGACGCGACTCGAGGAAGCACACGTCGGGGTTGCCGAAGAGCCTGCCGCCGGCGGCCCCCGGGGGATCGGCCACCGGCGCCTTCCGCACGAGGATCATGACGTTGAGCGCACCGAACGACTCGCGGGCGATCTCGGCGAGCGATCCCTGGGTGACGCGCTCGTCCGGCGAGCCGAGGTTCTCGCACACGTACGACTGAAAGGCGTCGATCCCCTCGTCGAGGAGCGCCGCCGCCACGGCGTTGGGAGGCCACTGCTCGCTCGTGAAGAGGCCCGCCGTGTCGCACGAGCGGATCCGGTCGATCACGCGCTCGATCGACTGGCCCGACAGGTTGGCGAGGAACGCATCCTCCCACGACTCCTTCACGCGGGCGAATGCCAGCTGCATGCTGCTGACGTGCGGAACGACCTCGAACCGGTCCTTCCCGAGCTTGCCGCAGACGTACCGGGCGGTGCCGAAGAAGAGCGGGTCACCCGAGGCGAGGACCACGACTCGGCCGGTCGCACCCGCGATCCGCTCCACCAGATCCTCGAGACTCGCCGCCGTCCTCAGGCGTCCGCGAATCGCGTCGGGAACGAGTGAGGCGCACGACGCCGGACCGAGCAGCACCTCGGCCGACTCGACGATCCGCCGGGCGTGCGCGGTGATTCCCTCGACCCCGTCGTCGCCGATGCCGACGATGTGGACCTTCTCCTCGACCGGCACCGGACCTCCCGAACGCGAGCACGGACTGGGGGCGTGCGACCCGGGGCCACTCAGGCCTGGAAGGAGCTGCCGCAGCCGCAGCTCTTCTTGGCGTTCGGATTGTCGAACGTGAACCCGCGCTTGTCGATGCCCTCATGGAAGTCGAGCGTCGTGCCGTCGAGAAACAGGTCGCTCTTCTTGTCGACCACGACGGCGACGCCGTGCTGGTCGCTCTTCGTGTCACTCTTCGGGTCGAACTGCGTGTCGAAGCCGAGCGAGTACGAGAAGCCGCTGCACCCGCCCCCCGCGACGCCCACGCGGAGCAGGGTCGCAGGATCGAGCCTCTGGTCCGCGATGATCTTCTTCACTTCCGACGCGGCTTTTTCCGTGATCATGACCGACATGGCGAGCGTTCCTCCTGCTGAAACCACATCCCCGCTACCGCGGGAAGGACGACACCGCCGAGATATCACACCTCGGCTTGAGAAAAATATAGCCCGACCGTCCGACCCGGCCAAGGGACGTGCGTCGCGCACCCGTCCCACGCCAGTCCCACCCGGGTGCGTTCCGGCCGGCCGTTCAGCGGCCTCCGCGTGGGTCCGCGGCATCGGGCCGGCCGACCTCGATCAGCTGGACGGCGTCGGCCACCACGTGCCCGCTCGTGCCCGCGGTGCCGATCGTGACATCGAGCGCACCGGGCGGCAGCCGAAACGGTCCCGGTAGCGCGAGGCCCTCGACGGCCTCCGTCCGCTGATCGATGTGAAACGTCCGCGGCCCGTCGGGCAGGCCGACGGTCACGGGCACCCGCGCGGCCCGGTTGCCGGAGTGCGTGAACCAGATCCGCACCTCGTAGGTCCCCGCCCGTGGCACCGCGGCCGTGAAGACGACCTGCTTTTCACCGTCGCCCGCCGGCCGCTTGTCGGCATCGCCATCGTGCAGGTAGTCCGACCCGACGAAGCCGCCGATCGACGCGCTCGAGGACCACGCGCCGACGACCCGGGCCGCCGCGTTGTCCACGACGATTCCGCGCAGGCTGGCGGCGTCCCGCCCCGCGGCAACGCCGCGCACCGGGCCGGTCCACTCGAGCACCTGCCCGTCGGCGAGCAGCCGCTCGCGCAGCACCGCGTAGTCGACGTCCTGCACCGACGTGCCCGCCCCGATCGCCAGCGACGCGGCCGTGGCCGCCGACTGGCCGAGCACCATGAAGACCGGCTCCATGCGGATCGACCCGTAGGCGATGTGCGAGGCGGACAGGCAGACCGGCACGAGCAGGTTCTCGCATTCCTCGCGTCGGGGCCGGATGCTGCGGTACGCGATCCGATAGGGGGGGACACCGACCTGGATGTCCCCCTCGTTCCGCACGACGCCCGCCGCCGTCACATACCGCTGGCAGTTGTGCGAATCCATGTTGTAGGCCCCGAGCCCGACGGGGTCGTCGGCGATCACGCGCTGCTGACAGTGGTGCTGCGTCATCACGACGTCGGAGATCATCCGCCGCGCCTCGCGGACGTAGAGCTGGTGCGGCCAGTTGTCGTTGTCGACGAACTCGTCCTTCGCGAGGCCCAGCCGCTGGAAGTGCTCCCGCACGACTGCGGGCACGCGCGGATGGTTCGCGAGCGTCCACATCAGCCCCGTCTGGTAGCGGCGGTGATCGGCGACGATGCGCTCGCGGGTCGCGTGATCCGCCTCGGGGTAGGCGTCGCTGTGCCCGATGTAGTCGGTGCTGATCGCGAAGTTGTTGTTGGTGTCGGTCTTGCGATTCGGCATCCAGACCGGATTCCACGGCACGCGCCGATCCCCCGCCTCGAAGGTCCGCAGGAGGAGCTCGAATTCCCGCTCGTCATACCCTTCCGGCTTCGGCCAGTCCCGGCGGTTTTCCGGCACGTCGGTCGTGCACATCCGGAAGTTGTAGGCCTGGACGCGTCGGTCGCCTTCACCGTCGGTGCCGGGCGGATCGGGCGAGACGAGCGGCACGAGACCGCTCGCCGGATCACCCCGACGCACGTAGGGATCGACGTCGTGCGTGAACTGGTGCTTCGTCGCATGTGCCACGCGGATGCCGTTGAGCGACTCGCCATACACGGCCTCCGCCTCGCGGCCGACGTGGTAGGCGACGCCGGCCCTGGCCATGAGGTCTCCCTCGTACGTCGCGTCGATGAACATCGCCCCGGCGAAACGGCGGCCATGCTCCGTGCGGAACGCGACGATCCGCCTGCCTTCCTTCTCGACGCCGCGGACGCCGAGGTCGAGCCGCGCCTCGAAGACCACCTCGACACCCGCCTCCCGCAGCCAGTCGCGATAGACCTGCTCGGCGACGTGCGGTTCGAAGGTCCACATCTCCTGCTCATCGGCGGCGCGCCGTCGCGACTCGTAGGCCTCGCGTCGCTCCCGCACCCACGCGGCGTCGGCGGCGTAGTGGCGGCCGACACGACGGTAGAAGTCGCGTGAGAGTCCGCCGATCGCCCCCTTGGTGCCGATGTCGGTGGC
>JBJTBO010000483.1:0-2653 GCA_046091445.1 Planctomycetaceae bacterium
GGCCCCCCGCCTCGACGACCCGGAACTTCGGCGTGATCCCGGCGTCGAGGCCGAGCAGGCCGACGTTGGCCGTCACGAACGGCGTCGGCTGGTCGCCGATCGGTGCGACGGCGGCCACGAGCTCCTCGGCCGGCAGCCGCAGGTCGCCGGGGCCGAATCCGACCGCCTCGTACCGCATCCCCCGCAGCCCGTCGACGATCGACTGGAACTTCGCCTCGGTCTGCCGGCCGAAGCGCCGCACCTGGCCGCCGAGGTCCACCGCGACGAGGGGCCAGCCGGCGGCCTCGATCGCGCGCAGGAAGTTCCGTCGCCGGCTGAGTCCACCCTTCTGATTCTCCTTGCCCGTGCAGCCACAGGGCTCGATGTAGCCGTCAAGTTCGCCCGTCACGACGATCACTGCACGCGGCTTCGGCCAGTCCGCGAAGACCGCGCCATTCCGCTCACGGAACGTCGCCACGGTCGCGTCGGGAACGCCCTCGCCCCGGTCGGGCACCGCTCCCGCCGCGGTGCCGAGGAGCGTGAGCGCGACGGGGATCACCGCGATCCAGCGGAAGGCGGACGGCCGCAGGCGCGCAGGAGCCAGGCCGGTCGCCGCGGCGGAGCGGGACGACGTGCGAGGCGGGGACATCACCGATTCATGGGACATGGGAGGCTCGCGCGGGATGGTGCGGGCAGCGCAGGTGGCTCGGGTCACGGCCCGATCGCCACGCACACGGGGATCGTCAGTTCGGGCGTGTCCGGATGACCGGTGTCGAGCACGATGCTGCCCGGCTTCGCCTGGTCCGTGCAGAGATGATTGACGGGGCGACTGCCGGCCGGGATCACGATGGTGACGGGGACACGGACCACCCCACCGCTCCCCACGGGCGCGGCGTCGCCGATGGTCACCTCGAGTGCATCGGGCACCACCGACCGCACCGTCGGGTGGAACCGATCCCGGTGGGGCCCTCGGGCGGTGATGAAGAGTTCCGTGCGTACGCCCTTCTGGCCGGAAACGGTGCCGAGCATCAGGGACTGTCGCGTCCGATCCCATCCGGCTCCCGCCACGAGCAGATCCCCGGCGACCGTGCCATCCACGGGAATCTCGATCGTCAGTTCATCCGGTGCCTTGACCACCAGCCGGATCGTGGCACGCAGCCGACCGAGGGGGAGCCCCGCAGGCAGCCCCACCGTGAGCCGGAGACCACCGGTCGCGCCAGGTTCGATCGCGACCTCGGGCGGTGGCAGCGGTTCGGTCGCCAGCGTGAAGCGGTCGGCCAGTTCATGGTCGATCGCCACCGACACGACCTCCGGTGGCCGGTCGCCGTACGTGTAGACGAGCACCTCCGCCTCGCCCCCCTCGGCTCCCGAGACACGCGACAGCTGGATCGCCTCGGGGACGGCCTTGAAGGTCGGCACCACGGCCCCTTCCACGACGAACACCACCTGGGGGCGACGCGGATCGTCGGTGAGGATCGTCGCCTGCTGCCGGAACGGGCCCCCTGGTCCCTTGCCCTGCCACTCCAACCGCACCTCCGTGGCACCCCCCGGCGGCAGCGAGATCCTGTCGTCCGTCCCTCCGTCGAAGCCCGCGATCGTGCAGGTGCAGCTCGTCGCTCCGCGTGTCAACTGGAGCGGCCCGGCGCCCACGTTCCGCACGGTGAACGCGTGGCTCCCCTTCGCTCCAGTCCCCACGGTGCCGAAGGCGTGGACGGTCTCGTCCACCTCGACCGTGCCGGTCGGTCCCGACGTCGGGGAAGCACGGTCGGGCCTGAAGTCACCCACCTGCCAGGGCCGACTCGACGCATCGACGAACGCCTTCGCGCCGCCGATGGCGACGCCCGCGACGATGGCGGCGACCGCGACCACGACCGTCCCTGGAAACCGCACCCCTGCCGGACTCGAGGACGACAATCGCTGCTCCATGCGTCACCCGCGCCGAATGCCGACGATCCCGGGGCCGAATCCCGGCCGCGGATTCCGCCGCCGCCACGCTCAAGTGTATCGGCCCGCCCCGGGGCGGCACCGTCAGTAGGCCCGCGCGAGCACGCTCCGTCGCGTCACCGGCGCGCCGGTGACGACGCACGTACCCGGTTCGTCCGGGCCATCCATCGGGATGCACCGCACCGTCACCTTGAGTGGATCGAGCATCGCCGCGATCGCCGGCTCGTCGGCCACGTGGACGTGCGCGAAGCCGGCCGCCGGGTCGGCGAAGTGATCCTCCACCTCGCGAGCCGTCCCGAGGCGGACCGATCGAGACTCCCGGAACGCCGCCGCACGGGCGAGGAGTCCCGCCTGCTGGTCCTCGAGGATGTCGGGCAGACGCGCGGCCAGAGCCCCGAGCGGGAGCGCCTCGCGCTCCTTCGCGCCCCGATCGCGCCGCGAGACGCTCGCGGTGCCGGCGGCGAGGTCCCGTGGACCGATCTCGATCCGCACGGGCACGCCCTGCTTGACGTGCTGCCACACCTTGTCGCCGCCGCGGATGTCCCGCGCGTCGGTCTTCACGCGGACCGCTTCCCCCGCGAAGGACGCACGGGCGAGGTCCTCTTCCAGGGTGCGGCACGCCGCGAGCACCGTGCCCCGCTCCTCGTCCGACCGGGCGATCGGCAGGAGCACGGCGTGGTGCGGGGCGATCCGGGGCGGAAGCACGAGCCCGTCGTCGTCGGAGTGGGTC
>JBJTBO010000484.1:0-8407 GCA_046091445.1 Planctomycetaceae bacterium
ACTTCGAACGGGCGGAGAACCTGATTGCCAAGGGCGTCGACATGCTCGTGGTCGACAGCGCCCATGGCCATTCCGCGAATGTGATCGAGACCGTCGCCACGATCAAGAAGCGGTGGAACATCGAGGTGGTCGCGGGCAACGGCGCGACCCGCGAGGGCGGTCGCGACCTCAGCGCCGCCGGCGTGGACGGGGTGAAGGTCGGCATCGGGCCGGGCTCCATCTGCACGACGCGCGTGATTTCCGGCGTGGGCGTGCCGCAGATCACGGCCGTGTCCGAGGCCGCCGCCGAGGCCGCGGCGAGCGGGGTGCCGGTGATCGCCGATGGTGGCTTCAGCTACTCGGGAGACATCACCAAGGCGATCGCCGCCGGCGCGCACTGCGTCATGATCGGCGGCCTGCTCGCCGGCGTGGCCGAAAGCCCGGGGCAGACCGTGCTCTTCCAGGGCCGCACGTTCAAGGCCTACCGCGGCATGGGATCGCTCGGCGCGATGGTGCAGGGTTCGAGCGAACGCTACCGGCAGTCCGCCACGGGCCGCGGCCGCGACAAGCTCGTGCCCGAGGGGGTCGAGGGACGCGTGCCCTTCAAGGGACCGCTCAGCGCGTTCGTCTACCAGCTCGTCGGCGGCCTGCGCGCCGGCATGGGGTATTGCGGGACCACGTCGATCGAGGAGCTCCGCCGCGACGCGCGATTCATCAAGGTGTCGGCTGCGGCCGTGCGCGAGAGCCATCCGCACGACATCGCGATCACGCAGGAATCGCCGAACTACACCGTCGAGCACGCCCAGGGAGAGGGCTGAGACGGCTGGCGCGTGATCCTCAGGCGTTTGTGGATCAAAGCATTCGTGTCATTCGTGGCCGGTCATGTCGCCCAACCGGCCTGGGACTGCCCACGCCCTCGCGGCGGGCGCCCGCTGCGGTCATCATGAGATGCGGTCGCTCGAAGCCGGCTGCGCTCCGGCATCCTGCCTGCGCTGCCCGTCTACGCCGCCTCGAGGGGATGGTCAGTCCCGGTCCTCCCTCGATCGATGCGGTGCAGACCCGTTGGAGGAGGCCGGTGGGTGCGGTGCGAGCGGCAAGGCGGGGCGACTGGGGGGCGCAGGGAATCGCGCGGCCTCCTCGGCGGCACCCATCGGGCGCCTGCGGTGACGTTGGCGAAAGGTTGCCGGTCGTTCCGGTCGATGGGTAGCCACGAGGGAGTCGTCACGCGCCCGGAGTCGCCATCGCATGTTCCCGCGTTCCCCGAGCCTCCACGCACCCGCCTCGCGCCCGGCGTCGGTCGCGGTCCTCGTCTGGCTGGCGTGCTGTCCCGCCGCCGATGCCGCGGGTTGGCGGTCGTTCCTGCCGAAGGCGGATGCCACGCCCGTCGCGGCAGCCGCCGTCCACGAACGCGGCTCCCTGACGCCTCCGGTGCGGCTGGTCGCGGCGTCGTCGGAGGGCACGCCGCGCTGCGAGAACGAGGACAAGGACTGCCGCAAGGCGCTCGAACTCCTGCGGGCCGACACGCTCGATCGGGTCGAACTCGACATCCGCGTCAACGGGCAGCCCGGCAACGACTATCCCTGCGAGAGCCGGCTGGAGGGGGAGACCTACCGACCACGGCAGTTCGCCGCGACGACGTTCACGTGGAAGGCGGCCGGCTACTGCCACAAGCCGCTCTACTTCGAGGACTGGGCGCTCGAGCGCTACGGCCATTCGCATGGCACCCTGGTGGATCCGTTCGTGTCGGCGGCGCACTTCTTCGTCACGCTGCCGGTGCTGCCGTACAAGGTCGGTGTCGAGCTGCCCTGGGAGTGCGTCTATCCGCTCGGCTACTACCGACCCGGCAGCTGTGCGCCGTGGACCGTCCCGGCGGTGCCGATCAGCGCCCGCGGCTTCGCGATGGAGGCTGCCACGATCACCGGGTTCATCTTCGTGCTGCCGTGACCGACGGCTCGTGACGAGGGCGGGTGGTGCCCGAGCGGCGCGAGCGCGGCCCGGGCCGACCCTTGCCCTGCAAATCCGATCCACCGGTGCGGAATCGCGTCACACCCGCACGGTCGCGATGTAGGCGTAGCGGCGGGCGACCGACTCGAACGACACGTCCGCCCGACCCGACCGCCCCAGTTCGGTCAGCGCCTCGTGGACCTCCGGGCGATAGTGGACGTGAAAGAGCGACAGCCACCGCTTGAGGGCGGCGGCGAACGGTCGCGGCAGCTCCTTCTGGTCCCAGAAATCGACGATGAGCAGCGTGCCGCCCGGCCGCAGGCTCGCAAGCGCCGCCTCGATCGCCCCCGGCCACGTCGGGACCATCGAGAGGCAGTACGAGAAGAAGATCGTGTCGAATGGCGCATCCCGGCCGAACATCCGTCGCGGGTCGAGCTGCTCGGCGAGGCCCTGACGCAGGACGATCGGCGGGTGACCGCTCGCCGGCACGTGATGCCGGGCGATGCTCGCCGCGGCCGTCTCCAGCATTTCGTGCGAGGCGTCGAGGCCGTAGAGCGTGCCCGGCTCCGGCCGGCGGGCGAGCTTCACGAGATTCCGTGCGGTGCCGCAGCCCACCTCGAGCGTGGCGGAGTTGGCCGTGGTGACGACCTTCGTGAGGAGGCGATCGCGTCCGAGCAGGTAGTAGCGGCGGGTGACGTCGTACACGTGCCGCGTCAGCCGATACATCCGGTCCATCGCCTGCGCCTGGCCGTCGATCTCGCGCCGGTGGGTGGACGACGAGACGGGCCCACCCGGCACGCCTGTCGCTGTCGTGGCGTCCACCCTGCCCGCCGGATCCGTGATGGGTCTGTCGCTCACGTGGATGTCGCGGCCGCGGGGGCTGCCCCGGCCATCTCGTACAGGTGGAACATGCCGTAGATGGCCGAGCGGTCCTGGCGGTGCAGCTCGCGGGCACGCTCCTCGTGGTAGGTGAAGCGGTCGAGCAGGTCGCGCGGCAGGGCCTTGTCGATGGGCGACCGTTCGCCCGCCGTGCGGAAGATGACCCGCGTGCCGGGCGCTCCGACGCGGGCGATCTCACCCCACAGCTCCGCGATCACGTGCGGTGGCATCCAGTCCTGGCTGTCGAGGAGCACGAAGGAATCGAGTGCGCCGGGGGCCTCGGTGCGCAGGTGGTCGGCGAGCGACGCGACGTGCGTCTCGACGCGGTCGACCATCGACCGGATCGTGTCGTAGTGCTCCGGCTTCAGGTAATCGGGTAGTGCCCGCCGTCCCTCGTGGTCGTACCGCCGCCCGAATGCCTGCCACGCGAAGTAGTTGTCCTCGAGCGGGAAGCCGCAGGCGAGCCGGCGCACCCGCTCGCGGTACATGTCGAAGAGCTTGCGGCCGTCCCCCTCCTGCTCCTCGAGCATCGCCGCGTGCTGGCTCGGCGGGATTCCGAGGCTGTAGACCGCCACCGGCTGCCGACCCATCCACCGCACGAGCCGATTGTCGAACAGCGGCGCGAATTCGCGATCGAAGATCTGCTCCTGTTCGGCGAGCGTGCGGGCCGAGAGGAGCCGAGCCGGGTCGCGACGCATCTTCCTGGCGAGCCCGTGCACGACACGGAAGAACTGGCCGAGCTTCGCCCGCTCGTAGAGGCCCCGCTCGAAGTAGCCG
This sequence comes from Planctomycetaceae bacterium, assembly GCA_046091445.1. Taxonomy (GTDB): domain Bacteria; phylum Planctomycetota; class Planctomycetia; order Pirellulales; family UBA1268; genus QWPN01. The sequence continues at coordinate 3,580 of JBJTBO010000484.1, forward strand.
ATCCGCCGAGGGCCGACCTTCCGGCCCGGCCAGTCGCTCGATTCCCAGAAGCCGCGGGTCTGCGGGTCGAGCGCGTCACGGATGTACCGGCGGTAGTTGGTGATGTTGTCGGCGTGCGCGGCGTAGCCGAAAAACCGGTAGAACGATTCGTAGTCCGGCAGGTGCTTGATCGCGGCGAGCTTGAGCCGCGTGAGGCACATGTGATTCGCGTTCAGGTCGACGGCGACGATGCGTGCCGGGCGATGCACGAGGTAGTTGAGGACGTTGCATCCGCCGCTCGAGATCGTCAGCACGCGCGACTGCGGGCCGAGCTGGAGCGCCGCGGCATCGACCCGCGGGTCCTCCCAGATCTGGTTGTAGACGAAGCCACGAAACCAGAGCGTGAACATCCGCTCGAGGACACCGCGCTTGGTCGCGAGGCGATGGTGGTGGACCGCCTTCTTGAGACGCTGCGTATTGCCAGGGCCGGTGGCGATGCTCTTCATGATGGAATGACGGCGCTCTCGAGGGCGGCGGACGGCGTGCATCACGCGGGACGACCCGCGCGACGAGGGCTCGGACGCGTCGCTGCCGGTCGGGCACTCCCCAGAGGCCAATCCCGCGATCCGACCGATTGACCGACCTGCGACACTGTCCCGGAGTTTAGCAGACATCGGACGTCGTCGGCCCGGCACGCCGTGCGACGGGGAATGCGGCCGTCCCGACGGGCGCGTGCCCGCGGCGATCAGCGTCCCGGGGCCGGCGCGACGCGGTCGATCTCCGCCGTGAGCCGCGCCAGCGTCGCGGCCAGTTGCCTGCCGAGGGTGACGACGGCCCGATCGGCCTCCTCGCGCTGCCGCGTCGTCGCGTCGATCGACGTGGCGAAGGCATCTGCCACGCCGGTGGCCGCTGTGGCGTCTCTCTCCCACAAGACGAGGTCATCCGTCAACTCCTGCACGACCACCGTCGTGGCTTCCGTGTTCGCGGTCGTGGCCGCCAACGCCTGGTCGAGTCGCTGTGCGGCCGTGTCGATCACCACGAGTTCCGAACGCAGCTGCCGCAGCAGCGCCATCGCTCCGTCGGTTCGCTGCGATCCTCCATCCCCCTGCTCGGCGACTGGGCCGACCTGCGTGCCGTAGATCGCCGCGAGGGCATCCGAGAGCGGGCGGCGTTTGACGACCCGCAGCACCTTCACGAGATCGCGATCACGCAGTTCCAGAGCGGTCGCCAGGTCGAACTCGGCCTTGTCGCCCGCCGTGAACTCTCGGGCCGTGGACCCCGCCGCGCCCGCGAACGTGTGACTCTTCGTGAACTCGACGGTCGCCCAAAAACTCCCCGGCACGACCGCACCCTCGGAAAGCTGCTGCAGCGCGGCGGGCCACTCCGCCTCCGAAACCTCGCTCTCATGCTGTTCAAATCGTTCGACGAAGGCCTGGACGAGGGCCCGCACGGCATCGTCGTCGATGCCGTCGAACTGGGCTGCGACGTCGTTTCGGGCGGTCACCCTGTTCTCATTCGCCGCGTCGGTCGCCGGATTCAAGCGGAAAAAGGCGATCCAGCGATCGACCGGCAGTTCGTCGTAGATCGTGACGGGTCCGTGCGGCTCGGACAGCACCTTTCGCTCGCGCTCATTCGGTTCCCCCACCAAGGTTGCCGTGAGCACCTGACTGTCGATGCCGGCATCGAATGCCGCTTCGCGGACGGTGAATGCGCCGAGGTACCGGCCACCCTCGGCGAGCGTGGACTCGTCGAACAGGAAGATCATCGCGCCAGCCGCGAGGAGGGGCGGTTGAGGCGCCGGGGCGGGCTGGTTGGGATCGGCCCCCGCGGCGGCCGGCGCCGGAGGCCGCGGCGGCCTCGGCACGACGATGCGCGCCCCGATTCTCGGGCCGTCTCCCCCGTCCGGTTCGTACGAGGCATTCGACCAGTAGCGATTCCGCCACGTATCGACGGTGGCCGCAGCGCGGCTCCAGCGATCACGCTCCTCGCGCAGCATCGCCACCGATTTCACGTCGGGCAGCGGTTCGAGCCGACCGTCCGCGGTGGGGCCCAGGCCGTCTCGGGCCCTCGCGAGCCGCTGCTCCAGATCGCTGACGGCCTTCGCCCACGCGGCATCCCGGGCCGCCAGCCGTGCGGCGAGGTACAGGAATCCTCCCGTGGCCAGGAGCACGAGCAGTGCGGCCACGACCGTGCCGATGCTCCAGCCACGGTTGCCGACGGCGAACGCGACGATACCGCCGAGAAGGAGCAGGCCGATCGCGGCGAGAACGGCGATCTCCATGAGGCACCTTCCGGGGGCGCGGGGTGCGGCGCTGGCGGCCCCGCTCGCGAGCCCCCTGATTCTATCGCCACCCCTCCGTCACCGTGACTTCGTGTGGGACGGGTCCGGTACTTGAATCGACACCCCCGATGCGTTGCAACCGGGCGACACGCGGCGTCCGCGTGTCGACGGGACGCGACGCGACCATTCCCACCGCTCGGCCGGTCCACGGCCCGCGAACCCCGAATTTCCCGGGGAATTCTGCATCCGGGCATGGTCCGCGGGCGGGGCTGCGACCGAGCGGCACCCGAATTGCTTCCCTGACCCGCAATGTCGCCCGGGCGGCGGGCATCCAGCCGCCGACCGCGGCACGGCTCTCGCACCTCCAGCAGGGTCACCGCCCAGCAACGTCGCGTCCCCCCGATCCCCCTCCACCCGATCGCCGCACCAACGGTCGCCAGCGCACCGGTCGCCCCGCTGCCCCGGGGCAAGGGGGTGCGTGCCGGCGCGCGCCCGGAGGGCAAACCCGGCTCCCCGAAACGCGCCCGCGCCCGCCGGCCGCTCGCGGTGATGGAGGACCCGGAGCGGCTCTACCTGCTCCAGCGGGGTGGCATGCCGCTCCTCTCGCGACAGACCGAGGTGGACAGCGCCCGGCGGATCGAGCACTGGCGGCGCAAGTTCCGCCGCACGCTGCTCGCGAACGACTTCGTGCTCGCCGGGGCGCTCCAGCTCCTCGAGCGGGTGCAGGCGGGGACGGTGCGTCTCGACCGGACCATCGAGGTGTCGGTCACCAACACCGGGGAGAAGAAGCGGATCCTGCGTCGGCTCGAGCCGAATCTCGTGACGCTGCGTCGCCTCGAGCAGGAGAAGCGGCGTCTCTTTCGGATCGCCACCTCGCGGACCGCGGCCCCCGAGGAGCGTCGGGCGGCGTGGCGGCGTCTCGTGCGGCAGCGCAACAAGTCGGTGCGACTCGTCGAGGAGATGCACCTGCGGATCCAGCGGCTCTATCCGCTCCTCAAGGAGCTCCGAGCCAAGGCCGACCGGCTCGCCACGCTCGGCGACCGCGTCGGCGGCACCATCGATCCGGCCACGGCGGCGATCGAGCAGCGGCGCATCCTGCTCGGCGTCCGTGAGAGCCGCCGCACGCTCGCGCGACGGCTCGCCCGACTCGAGGATTTCCAGGAGCGTTACGACGCGGCGAAGCGCGATCTCGCCGAGGGCAACCTGCGACTGGTGATCTCGATCGCGAAGCGGTACCGGAACCGTGGTCTGTCGTTCCTCGACCTGATCCAGGAGGGCAACTCCGGCCTCATGCGGGCCGTCGACAAGTTCGAACATGCCCGCGGCTTCAAGTTCTCGACGTACGCGACGTGGTGGATCCGCCAGGCCATCACCCGCGCGATCGCCGACCAGAGTCGCACGATCCGCATGCCGGTGCACATGGTCGACATGCTCACCAAGATGCGGAACGCGGCCCGCGACCTGCTCCAGCAGCACGGCCGGGAGGCGACGGTCGAGGAACTGGCGGCGCGTTCCGGCCTCGCGGTGGACGAGGCCGAGTGCATCTGGCGGATGTCGCGACGGCCGGCCTCGCTCGATCAGCCCCTCGGCGAGACCGAGGACGGTTCGGTGGGCGAATTCGTCTGCGATCGCCGCGAGGAGGATCCCCTGCAGGACCTTAACCGCCAGTCACTCCGTGCCTCGCTCTCGCGGGCGCTCGATACGCTCTCCTATCGCGAGCGCGAGATCATCCGCCTGAGGTTCGGGCTGGCGGACGGCTACGCCTACACGCTCGAGGAGGTGGGGACGATCTTCGACGTCACCCGGGAGCGGGTGCGGCAGATCGAGGCGAAGGCGGTCGAGAAACTGCGGCAGCCCGGTGCCGACGTCGACCTCACGAGCCACCTGGATGTCGATCTCGCCGAACGCTGGCAGGTGACCGAGGAGCTGGTCGTGCCCGTCTGATCACCCCGCGCCGCGGTGCGGACGGGGCCGGTCGCTCGACCGGCCCCGTCCACGCACGTCAGGCCTGCTTGGCCTCGTCGAGCGCCTGCTGGAGCCGCGTCTTCGGCTGGACGCCCATGAATTGCTGGACGAGCTGCCCGCCGCTGAAGATCATGATCGTCGGGATGCTCGCCACGTTGTACGTCATCGCGAGCCGGTTGTTCTCGTCCACGTTCACCTTGCCCACGCGGAACGTTCCCGCATTCTCCGCGGACAACTCCTCGATCGTCGGTCCGATCATGCGGCACGGGCCGCACCACGGCGCCCAAAAGTCGACGAGTACCGGCACGGGGGAGTCGAGCACTTCGCTCTGAAAGTTGGCGTCGGTGAATTCGAGGGCGCGTCCCATCGTCTCGGGGTCTCCTGAGAATGTCCGGTCAGTCGTGTGGCCGCAGAGTAGAGCAGCCCGTGGCATCCCAGCTGCGGCCGCGAGGCGACGATGAAACCCTCCCACGTCATCAATCTGACGGCTGCGTGGGAGCCGGCGGGGGATCGGGCGGCGGGCGGGCTCTGGCGATTCGGGGGCCCGAGCGGTGTCTCCGGCGGCCCCCGGCGCGGGCGGGCGAGCGAGGGTGCGGGCCCGCG
>JBJTBO010000485.1:0-2603 GCA_046091445.1 Planctomycetaceae bacterium
AGCGGCCGGCCGATCGAGCGGGCCATCCGCACGCGCTTCCCCTGGCGGTGCACGAGGGCGCACTGGCCGCGGATACCGCGCACCGCCTCGGGCCGGCCCGACCCCACCCGCTCGACCGCCTCGGCGACCGTCATGTTCAAGATCACGTTGGCGTCGGGATCCAGCAGATCGACGAGCCGCTCGATCGGCGCGGCGTGCATGCCGCCGGAAGGAGCATCGCGATCCGGTCGCGGGGACGTGCCGGTGGGTGCGTGTTCGATCATGGCTCGTGTGGTTCGCCCTGCGTGAGATGGTGCGAGCGCGGATGCCTGCCGGTGGCCTCGCTTGTCGGTCGCACCCCAGCGCATGATACTCGCCGATCGGAGGAGCGGATGCCGGCGCGGGCTCGTCGCAGGTGGACCGAGGGACGTGCCGCACGGGTCGTCGCGATCGCCGCCTGCGCCATCGCCGTGGTGTTCGTCGCCCTGCCCGAGGTGGCGCTCAGCCGTGTGCGCGGGCTGCTCGACGCGCGGCGGCACGACGCCGCGGGCCGCTGGCTCGACGTCGCGGCCGCGACGAGCCTGCGCCGTGCCGAGGTGCACTTCCAATCGGCCCGGCTCGCCCGCCGCCGGGAGGACTTTCCGGAGGTGAGCCGGCACCTGCGGGCCGCACACGCCGGGGGCTGGCCGGTGGCCGAGCTCGAACGCGAACAGTGGCTCGCACAGGCGCAGGCGGGCCAGGTCGCGGAGATGCAGGCGCACTGGGTGGATCTCTTCGACGACCCCCGGTCGGACGGCCCCGAAATCTCGCGGGCGTTCGTCATCGCGGAACTCGCGCGGATCCGCTTCGACGACGCCCGCCGCGTGCTCGATGCGTGGGAGGCCGACTATCCCGACGACCCGGGGCCGCACGTGTTCCGCGGCCTCATCCACTCGATCCAGCTCGAATGGGACGACGCGGCCGCCTCCTACCGGCAAGCGATCGCGCGTGATCGCACGAATGTCGAGGCGATGCGCGGCCTCGGCGAGGCGCTCTCGAAGCGACTCCGCTTCGAGCAGGCACTGGCGGTCTGGACGGCGCTGCTCGAGATCGACCCCACCGACGTCGTGGCGGCCGTCGGACGCTGCGACTGTCTCGTGCGGCTCGGCGATGTCGACATCGCGCGCCGTGAGCTCGACGCGGTGATCGCGCGCATGCCCGACGATGTGACGGCGCTCGATATCGCGGGCCGTCTCGAACTGGCGGCGGGTGATGCGGCTCGTGCGGTTGAATGGCTCACACGTGCCGTGGCGCGCCGGCCCGAGGATGCGGACCTGCGGTCTGCGCTCGGCCGCGCGCTGCGTCTGGCGGGAGACGGTGACGCCGCCCGGGAGCATCTCGCGTTTCGTGAGGCGGCCGCGGAGCCGCTCGAACGCCTCCGGCACCTGCTCGTGGAACTGCCGCGGCAGCCGTGGGACGCCGACATCCGCGCCGAGATCGGGGACCTCACGTACCACTGGAAGTCGCACGACGAGGGACTCGAATGGTTTCGCCGGGCGCTCGACGTCGATCCGAAGCACGCCCGGTCGCTGGCGTTTCTCGAGGCGCACGGCGCCGCCGCGTCGCGCCGCCCTGCCGGAGGCGCCGCGCCCGAGTCGGCGGAATCCGCTGCAGCCGAGGCGACGCCATGACCCCGCCGCGGTGTATCGAGCCTGGATCGTCCCCGGGCGCGGCCGTGCGTCACCCATGGGCTCTGCCGCTCCTCGTGTGCGGTGCGCTGTGCAGTGCGTGCACGAGGCCGGTCACGTCACCGCCACAGGCACCTGCCGCGCCGTCCGTCGGCGCGGATGAGCCCGCACGACCACGCGACACCGGAGACGGGGTGCCGCCGCTCGTGTTTGCGGAGCGGGCCGCCGCGTCAGGCCTCGTCTTCACGAGCGTCAATGGGCAGCACCACGGACACCTGACGATTCTCGAAAGCCTCGGTGCGGGGGTCGGGCTGCTCGATTACGACGCGGACGGTGATGCCGACATCCTTGCCGTCGGAGGCGGCGACTTCGAGGGCGATGCCGTGCGGCCGTGCGGTGTTCCCGACGGCCTCTTTCGGAATGACGGCGCGGCACGCTTCGCAGTCGTCGCGACCGAGGCGTGTATTCCGGGGCGATCCTTCTACGCGCATGGGGTGAACGTCGGTGATTACGACGCCGACGGCCTCTCCGATCTGCTCATCACGGGCTACGAGGGCGTCGCGCTCCTGCAGAATCTCGGCGACGGCACGTTTCGCAGCGTGCCGCCGCCCGAGCATGGCATCGCGGCGGACGGGTGGCTGACGAGCGCCGCCTGGCTCGACGTCGATGGGGACGGGCACCTCGATCTCTACCAGACGCGGTACTGCGACTGGAGTCCGATGAATGACCCACCGTGTGAGATCCAGGGGCATCGCGACGTCTGTCCGCCCGCGCAGTTCGACGGGGTCGATGACCGGCTCTTTCTGAGTGACGGCGCGGGGGGCTTCGTCGAGGCGGGCACGCGCCTGGGACTCGTGCCCGGCGGCAAGGGGCTCGGCGTCGTCGCCACGGACATCGATCTGGACGGCGACTGCGATCTCTACGTGGGCAACGACACGACGGCCAACTTCCTGTATC
>JBJTBO010000486.1:0-3256 GCA_046091445.1 Planctomycetaceae bacterium
GCTGCGAGTCCGCTGGCCGGGCGGACGCGAGACCGTGACGCCGCTCGACGCCTATCCGGCGGGCCGACCGATCCGCCTCCTCCTACGCGACGCCGATCCGGAGCGGCCGGTCGAGCTGCAGTGATGCGGTTTGAAGCCGTCTGGGAGGCGTGCCGGAACTGCCAGGCGGGCGTCGGCGGCCCGGTTTTGGCTGTTTTTACAGCTTGCCTGGTGTGGACGAGGGATGTGGGCCTCGATAACATAAAAAGTGTTGAACGGTATGCGAGGGGAACTTGCAGCGTTCGCGAAAGTGGTATGACGGTTGGGCTATCGCTGAGCCGTCGCGCCGAGACGTTGCCAATGACTCGCGTCCGTCGTCGAAGGTAGGCGTTGCGGTTGGACTCGGCCCGTCCGTGCGCCCCGCGGTGGTGTGCGCGACCGCCCTGACGATCATCACCTCGTTCACGGGATGCGGTGCCCGAAGCGACGGGCCGTCGCTCGCCCCCGTGGCGGGTCGCGTGCTCGTCGACGGCAAGGCGATCCAGGGGATCGCGGTGACGTTCCTGCCGGACAACACGCGCAGCACGACCGGTCCGGCATCCGTCGGTGTCACCGATGCGGCAGGGGCGTTCACGCTGACCGCCCCGGGCAACCGTCCGGGGGCCGTGAGCGGTCACCACAAGGTCACGGTCGCATGCCCGTTCGACCCGGCGGGCGGATCAAGTCCCACGGGTGAAGCACCAAGCAGTGGGGCGATCCGCTGCTCGATCCCGGCCACCTACACCGATCCCGGAACGACCCCGTTGGCGGCCGAGGTTGCCGCCGGCCCGGCTGGCACGAACGACGTGACCCTCGACGTGACGCTTGACGCGTCTCGGGGGCAGTGACGGAATCAGTAGCGGAGGAATGCATGACACCGCAACACACGAGTGAGCTTCCGACCGTCCGGTCGATGCGGCGCGGATGGTTCATCGCTCCGATTGTTGACGCCGTGCAAGCCCCGCCGCGGGGGCCTGCGACCGTCGTCGCGAGCGGTCCGGCCAGGCAGTGTGTCGCTCGTTCCCGTCCGGCCGCGTTCACGCTCGTGGAACTCCTCGTCGTGATCGCGATCATCGCGGTCCTGATCGGCCTGCTCCTGCCCGCGGTGCAGTCAGCGCGGGAGGCGGCCCGACGCAGTGCCTGCTCGAGCAACCTGCGTCAGGTTGGCGTGGCGCTCATGAACCACCACGAGGCCAAATCGCGGTTCCCGGCACTCGAGGACCATTCGACGCCGTTCCTGCAAGGGTCGAACAACAACTGGGGCGAGACTCCCGGCAACTGGCTCATTCACATCCTGCCCTTTCTCGAGAACAACACCGTCTACGAGACGATCGACTTCGGAGCGGCCTGGAACTCGGGGCCGAATGGTACGGCCATGCGGACGCGGTATCCCGCATTTCTCTGTCCGAGCCATGTGCATCAAAACAAGGTGTCCGGCAACAATTTCGATGCGCACATCGTCCATTACTACGGCGTCTGGGGCTCGAAGGATGCCCCGGGCGGACGGGCCCGCATGCAGTGGGCCCTCGGCAACAACACGAATGCCGATGGCAAAGGCATCATGTTCTTCAACAGCAGGACGAAGATCGGCGAGATCACGGATGGGACGAGTCAAACCATGATCGCGGCGGAAGTGCGGGGCTATCGCCCCCGCAGCGTCACCGAGATCGGCACGTTCTCCGCCGACGGCGGTCGTGGCATGCGGTGGGAGGTCGGCACGTCACCGATGCTGCAGCCGATCAATGGCGTGGACGGCGAGGCGGGGAGCAACTGCCCGGGATGCCGGTGGGAGAACATGTCGAGTTTTCATCCTGGTGGCGTCGGGGTGGTCTTTAGTGACGGGTCGACCCGGTTTCTGACCCAGAACATCGATGCGACGACGTTCCTGCGGCTCGGCTCGATGCAGGAGGGTCAGCCTGTTGGGTCGGCACCGTAGGCGGCTGGCGTGCGCGTGGGCGTTGCCGTTGATTGCCATCGGTACGGCCGGCGGGTGCATTGACCTTGGCAATGGCCAGCCGGCGTTCGTATCACGGCCGGCGGCGGCGACGGGGATTCGGTTCGTCAACACCCCGACGAAGCGACGGGACTATCCGCTCGCCGACATCACCGGATCGGGTTGTGCGATCGCCGATCTCGACGGGGACGGCCGGCCCGACATCGTGGCCGTGGGCCTCGCCCGCGATGGCGGGGACGATGGTTTCCTGACCATCCACTGGCAGGGGCCTGACGGCCGGTTCGACGGCGCTCCGGTCACGACGCTCGACCTCACGGGAGCCGGCATGGGCGTCGCGGTCGGCGACCTCACGAATGACGGGCTGCCGGAGCTGCTCGGGACGTGTGTCGGGCCGGACCGGCTCTTTCACAATCTCGGGCAGCGGGAGTTTCGGGACGCGACGGCGGAGGCGGGCTACGACAACCCGGCATGGGGCACGAGCGCTTGCTTCGTCGATTACGACCGGGACGGGTGGCTCGATCTGTTCGTCGTCAATTACGTGGAGATCGACGACCGCCCGTGCAGTCGCACCGGTGGTGGGCCTCGCGACTATTGTCCGCCGCACCGGTTTGCACCGACGATCGACCGGCTCTTCCGTAACGTCACTGCGAGTTCGTCCGCTGCATCCGCCGGGCCCCGTCTCGAAGACGTCACCGCGGCAGCCGGGCTTGCCGCCGCATCCGGCGCGGGGCTCGGGGTGACGGCCGGAGATCTCACGGGAGATGGCTGGCCCGACCTCTCTGTGGCGAATGACCCGATGCCCAATCGGCTCTGGGTCACCCTCCGGGACGGGCGGTTCCGCGACGAGGCCGTGCTCCACGGCTGCGCAGTGGACGCAGTCGGCCGGCCGCAGGCAAGCATGGGCGTGGCCATCGACGATATCGACGCCGACGGCGAATGGGACCTGTTCCTCACGCACCTCGAAGGCGAATACCACACCCTCTATCGCGGTGTGGGCGGAGGCGCTTTCGAGGATCGCACCGCGGCGGCCGGACTCGCCGCGGCCACGCTGCCCTTCACCGGCTTCGGTGTCGCGGCCTTCGATGTCGAGCACGATGGGGATCCGGATCTCGTGTGCGTCTCGGGACGCGTGCAGCGGGACACCGGGGCGCCCGAGGCGCCGTACTGGGAACCGTATCGCCAGCGAGGCCAGATCCTGCTCAACGACCTCGGCCGCTTCCGCGAGGATCGAAGGTTGGCTGGACCGCTCGACGAAGCCTGCATCGCGCGCGGACTCGCCACCGG
>JBJTBO010000487.1:0-2778 GCA_046091445.1 Planctomycetaceae bacterium
CGCGCGTCCCAGGGCCCGGTTGACCACCCGCGACCACCCGGCGATCGAGTTCCATTCCGTGTAGAGGGACACCTCCGCCATCTCCTGCGACGCCGTCGTGGGGAAGTAGATCGACATGCCGCTGGTCCATCGCTCGTCGGACATCCTCGCGAACACGGCCTCGCCGATCGCAGACACCACCGCGGCGGCGGCGGAGCGCGCGTCAACGCCGAGCGTGCTCGTTGCGGAGACCCGCTCCATGAACTGCCCGAGATCGACGTACTGCGGAAACTCGAAGCGCGTCACCTGCCCGACCAGCGCCCGGAGCCGCGACCACTGCGCGTCGCTGAACCCGGTCGTCGAGTCCGCGAAGGCCTTGATCGCGGTGGCCACGGCGGTCATGCCGGCGGACGAGACGGCCGCCAGCGTCGAGGCCCCGTCGGTGCCGTACTGCGTCGTGAAGCTGTCCACGACGCCCCGGGCGAGCATCTCGGGCGTCACGGCTGCCGGCGCCGATTCGAGCGTCGCGAAGGCCGTCTTGTAGTCATAGCCGGGCCCGCTGATCACCTCTTCGGAGGCGACCTGGACGGGTACGACGGTGCGCAGCTCGTAAAACTGCTCGACGTTCCCCATGAGGCACGCGTCGTAGAGCAGGGCCGACGGGCTCATGCCCGCATCGCCGATCGCCTTGCGCAGCTCCTGCACGGTGATGCTGTCATAGCCGCTCTCGTCGTCGAAGTTGACGCCCGACAGCCCGCCGCCGTGATCCCACATCACCACGCCGTAGCGCGTGGCGGGACGCACCTCCATGGTCCACGTGAGGAAGTCCTTCAGCACGGCCGGATCGCCCGTGTTCTGCTCGGGGAGAATCTGGAACTCGGTCGCGATCGCGCCGAGGTTCGTGTCGGGGGCGATCACGGCCCGTCCGGTCGCGTCCCATGCGGCCTGCGAACCGGTCGGAAACGACTTGCCCCGCCACTGATCCCAGAACACGGTGATCGCCGCGCCCGGAGCGAAGCGACTGACGGCGAGCTCCATCTAGGTGCTGTCGTCGAAGGCGAAGTCGCCGAGGTCCGTGCTCGTCATGTAGACGGCGATCGTCCAGTCGCCGACCGGGTTGATGGAGGCCGGCGGCGGCGCCGGGGGCGGGGGAAGCGGATCGCCGAAGGAGGGCAGCGTCACCGGGGGATCGACGGCCGTGCCCTGATTGAAGCGGACGGCGTAGTCCGGGTTTGACGCCCCACGATATCCGTAGACCCTGAGGAAGTACGTCCCGGCCGGACGACCGGCGAGGCTGAGTCGCTCCGTGTCGTCCACGCCTGCAGCGATCGCAAGCCGGCGTCCCGACGCGTCGAGCAGCTGGGCGTCGATGTCGCCGAGCGCCGCATCGAACGACACGACGATGTCGCTCGTGTCCGTTCCTGGAGAGGGGAGCGTGAACCGGAAGAAGTCGACGTCCCGCCTGCCGAGCGTCAGGCCCGTCACCTCGCTCGTCGCCACCACGTCGCCCAGGTTCGTGGCGGAGGCCCTCGTGTTGTTGCGCTCAAAACGGTCGGCCGTGACCGCGGCCCGAGTCGAGCCGGAGCGGATCGCCGACGTGAGCGTGTAGGAGGGATTCGACGCGCCCCCGTAGCCGTAGACATCGACGAAGTAGGTCCCCGGCGCGCCGCCGCCGACCAGGATCGTCTCCCGGTCGGTGGTGCCCGCGCTGCGGGCCAGGACCCGACCCGACGATCCCATGAGCACCATGTCGAGATCGCCCAGGGCGCTGTCGAAGTCGAGCGAGAGGCTCGAGCCGGCACGCGCGGGACCATCGAGATGGAACGAGAAGCAGTCGCTCGCGTCCGCCATCACGCCGCTGAAGGAGGCGTTTTCGGGCTGCGGAATCCGCGTGGCGACGCCGCGCACGGGAGCGTCGTCGTCCTCGCGGATGTCATCCTCGAGCGCCGCGCGAATCGCCACGTCGTACGGGCCGACGGTCGCCGTGTCGAAGCTCGTCACGGCCAGCGTGTACCTTTGGCCGGCGATCAACGGCAGCGTGAGCCGGCTCGAGGAGTCGCTCGGCGAGACGTCGTCGGCCGTGGCGAGTCGCACACCGGTCGTGGTGTCGTAGACCGCGATGACCGGGTCCATCCACGAGTTTCGCAGGGCCGCGACGCCGACCTCGTAGTCGAAGTCCCATTGCGGCGTGAAGCCATAGAGCCTCACCTCACTGCCGACATTGACGTCGTCGGTGGCCGCGACCTGCCGCACGTCGAACGCGAGCCCCGTGGCGTCGATCACCTGCGCCGTACTCGCCCGGAGGTCGGCGAGCGTCGGCACCAGATCGGCCGCGGCCATCGCCAGGCGGGGCTCGAGGGCCTCGAGCCTCGCGGAGAGCGTGTGGCGGCGGACGGCTGCGGCAGCCCGACGCCGCCGTGAACCGAAAGTGAATCGCGACCGTCTCGTCATACAACCCCCGCAGGCAAAGACTTCGACCGAAAGAACCCCGGACCCTACCACGCCGACCACCGCCGGGTCCACGTTTGGGTCTACCGCTCCATCTCGGCCCGGGCAGCCCGCAGGTACTTCGCGTCGGCGGATCCGAACGCGTCGAGGCCGTCGTCACCGGAGTCCAGGATGGAAAGGTCGGCTTTCATCTCGACGAGAGCCTGCCGGAACTGCTCCTTGACGGAGCTGCAGCCCGCCACGGAGAGCGCCAGCAAGCAGGCTGCGACGAGAGGCGATCGCTCAGGGCACATGGCGCGGAACCTATAGGCTCGTGGACAGTGGTCCGTCAACGGCGATAGCCTGCGGCCA
>JBJTBO010000488.1:0-2136 GCA_046091445.1 Planctomycetaceae bacterium
TCCTCCCCATCCTGAGCCGACCGCAGCAACTCGACCCGAAATCCGGGCGGCACCTTGATCGACGCCGGGGGCGTCGCCGTACGGGGTTCGGCCGACGCGATGCTCATGGCGGTGATCGACACGACTGCGGCCATGCACGACACGCGGACCGAGAAACGCGAGGTCATGGATGAATCCCCCGAAGCGATGCGGACAGGTCGACACCTCATCACGGGTGTACGCCACCCGCCGCTCGATCGTCTCCGTGACGCGTTTAACGGACGGCGCGATTGTGACCCAGGGCGGCACCCTTCTGCCAGCGGAGCACGAGGATCGCGGCGACGGTAACCGCCGTGATCTGCGTCGCAAGGGCAGCGATCGGGATCCAGATGGCCGGGGCACCGTGAGTACCCCCTTATCGGTCGAGCAGACACAGGCCGAGACGACGAGTGCGATCGCCCCGCCGGGCACTGCGGCGACCCGCTCGCACAAGCGGTCCCACCACAATCCGCGCGCTTGACGGTCGCACGTTCGTCATCAGGGGTTGGCAGAGCCCGCGGGCGGAGGGACAGGGTGGCGTCTGCTTCCGTCGCACAAGCCACCGAGATCCATTTTGCGCGAGATCTATTTTGCGTGAGGAGGATAGCATCTGGCTCCGACGCCGTTCGCCCCCGCTTGATGGCTTACCGCATGACAGAGCGCCGCACCGATCTCGATGCCCTCCGTGGCTTCGCGATGCTCCTCGGCATCGCACTCCACGCCGCGCTCGCCTTCTTCGGTTCCCCCTGGCCCGTCCACGATACGAGGCGCAGCGATCTCCTGCCGCTTCTGGTCGTGATCGTGCACGGCTTCCGGATGCCCCTCTTCTTCCTGCTCAGTGGCTCCTTCACGATGCTCGTCTACCGTCGCCGCGGGCTCGGGAGCCTGCTCGACCAACGGTTCAAACGAATTTTCCTGCCCCTGATGATCGTGGTGGCGACGATCGTGCCACTCGACTCCGCCCTGAAGGGCTTCGCGGAGCGGGCGATCCCACCGGAGGCCGCCGTCGCGGAGATCCGGGCCGGCGACGAGGCCGCCGTGCGGCGCAGGTTCTCCGTGCCCGGTGTGGTCAAGGTCAAGGACGACTTCTGGGGTCGCACACCGCTCGCGTGGGCGTCGCTCGAAGGGACCCCGGCGATCATGAAGGCGATGATCGACGGCGGCGCCGACGTCAACGACAGCGATCGCAACCGGAGCACGATCCTCCACTTCGTCGCCTACTTTGGTCGAGACGCGGCCGGCCGCCTGCTGGTGGAGGCGGGGGCCAATCCCGACGCCACCAACGACATCGGGCGTCCGCCGGCGGCGGCCATGGCGCTGCCTGCCGAGGACGCCGCAGCATTCGCCCCACTCTGCGGTCTCGCGGCGATCAGCGTCGACGAGGTGCTGCGCGGCCGCGAGCGGCTCCGGGACCTGCTTCCCGACGGAACGGACGAGGTCCGCACGATCAGCGGTCGGCTCGACCGGGCGGCCCTCGGCTGGTCACGGCTCGTATCGTCCGACTGGCTGCGGCTCCGGTTCGGTTCGTGGTCGCTCCATCTGATCCAGTCGAACGTGTTCGACCACTTCTGGTTCCTGTGGTTTCTGTGCTGGTTCGTCGTGATCTTTGCAGCGCTCGCCGCCGCGGGATGGTTGCCCTCGGGGCGTCACCGGTGGTGGCTCGTGGCGGCCTCGTGCCTGCCGCAGGCCGTGATGGGCATGTCGGTGGCCGGCTCCTACGGCCCCGACATCGCCTACGGCATCCTGCCCAAGCCGCACGTGCTCGCGTTCTACGCCTGCTTCTTTTTCTTCGGTGTGGCCACGTTCGCGCAGGAGGGCATCGCCACACGGCTTGGCCGGCACTGGAAGCTGCTCCTGCCCGCTGCCGCGGTGCTGCTCGTGGCCGGGCTTGCGACGATGAACGACCGGCTGCTCGCCACCTTCCTGCAGCCCGCCTACGCGTGGACCATGTCGTTGGGCCTGATCGGCCTGTTCTGCCGCCTGTTCCCGCATCCCCGGCCCGCGGTGTCGTGGCTGGCCGATGCGTCGTATTGGATGTATCTCATCCACGTGCCGCTGGTGCTGGCCGCGCAGCTCTTCGTCCGGCAATGGCCGCTGCCCGCCGGCGTGAAATTCCTG
>JBJTBO010000489.1:0-6171 GCA_046091445.1 Planctomycetaceae bacterium
GGCTTCGACACGCGGCGGCTCCTGATGGAGATCTGCACGTCGCGCACCTACGGGCTCGCCATCGACTCGTCGAACTGGAACGAGGACGATTCCATCAACTACTCGCACGCGCTGCCGCGGCGGCTCCCCGCCGAGACGCTCGTCGATTCGCTGCACGCGGGCGGCGGCGTGCCGACGGCGTGCCCGGGCTAGCCCGCCGGCACCCGTGCCGCTGCCCTGCCGGACGTCTCCTCGAAACGGGGCGGGGGATTCGTCCAGACCGTCGGCCGGCGCGCCGGCGAGAGGGCGGGCGAGTGGGAGCGGAGCGCCGGCGTCGCGCTCGGGCCCGTGATGGCGCTGGTGAGCGGACCGGCCGTCGGCGACCTGCTCGCCGACTCGAAGAGCGAGCTCGCCCGTCTCGTCGCCTCCGAGCAGGACGACGGGCGGCTGGTCGACGAGGTGTTCCTGCGGATTCTCAATCGGCCGAGCCGCGGCGAGGAGGCGACGGCGATGGGCAGGCTCATGGGCGACATCGCGGTGGATCACGAGGCGCTCATGGCCGAGCTCGCCACCGCGGAGGCGTCGTGGAAGGTGGAGCGGGCGCGGCTGGAACAGCTGCGGCTAGAGGCGATCGCGGGCGCGCGGCGTTCGCTCGACGAGGCACGGGCCGCCTACGAGCCGCGACGCATCGAATTGGAGAACGCCCGGGCCGATCGGTTCGTCAAGGCCGTCGACGCCGTG
Organism: Planctomycetaceae bacterium; assembly: GCA_046091445.1. GTDB lineage: Bacteria > Planctomycetota > Planctomycetia > Pirellulales > UBA1268 > QWPN01. The sequence continues at coordinate 721 of JBJTBO010000489.1, forward strand.
GAGCGACTGCACGCGGCCCCGGACGCAGCCGTCGCCCGTCTGGAGGCCGAGGCGGCGAAGGCCCCGCGCTGGGCGGTCGCCATGCCGGAGCGCGTGGAATCGGCCGTGAAAGCGACGCTCGAGACGCTGCCCGACGGGAGCGTGCGCGTATCCGGAAAGGACGGCATCGAGACGACGACGCTCGTCGCGACCGTGTGGCTGCCGAAACTCACCGGACTGCGGCTCGAGGCACTGACGGATCCCGCCCTGCCACGCCACGGCCCCGGCCGGTCTCCCGACGGGAACTTCGTGGTCAACGAGATCACCGTCGACGTCCAGCCGCTGGCCGCGCCCGGTGGAAGCCGACGCATCGCGTTCCACAAGGGCCAGGCGACCTTCTCCCAGGCCAACATGGGACCGGACACGGCGGTCGATGGCGACCTCAACGCGGGCCGCGGATGGGCGGTGTCACCCCGTCTGGGCGAGGATCACTGGGCGGTCTTCGAGGCGAAGGAACCGCCCGCCTTCTCCGGTCCGATGCAGGTGACGGTGCGCATCGAACAGAAGTTCGCCGGCGGAAAGCACGCCCTCGGGCGGTTTCGGATCTCGTTCACCGACTCGTCGAGCCCGCTGACGCTCGGCCCGCCCGAACTGGCCGCCCGGCTGGCATCGATCCCGCGGGAGCGACGGAGTCCTGTGGAATCCGCATGGCTCTCGGAGATCGCGCAGACCCGTGACCCGGAGCGCATCAAGGCTGCGGCCGAATTGCGGGCCGCGGCCGACCCGCTGCCTCCTGATCCGAACGTCGTCGCACGCGCGGCCGACCTTGCGGAGGCGGAAAAGCCCGTTCAGGATGATCCCGCCATCGTCCGTCTCCGCTCCGACGTCGCGGCGAGCACCCGGCAGGTGGCCGATCGTCGGCTCACGGCGGTGCAGGATCTGGCGTGGGCGCTCATCAACAGTCCGGCGTTCTTCTTCAACCACTAACCACTCGGTGAGGGTGCTTCCATGCTCGTCATCCCAGGCCGTCCCGGCAAGGACCTCTGCGACGCCAACCTCGGCACGAGCCGCCGCGCCATCCTCAGGGCGGGTGCCATCGGCTTCTTCGGGATCTCGCTGCCGAACGTGCTCAGGCTCCAGGCGGCCGCCAACGAACTCAAGCCGGTGACCGGGCGGGCGGCGGCGCCCGGCTGGAACCGCGCCAAGAGCGTCGTGCTCGTCTATCTGCAGGGTGGCCCGAGCCACATCGACCTCTGGGATCCGAAGGAGAACGTGCCCGACAACGTCCGCAGCACGTTCAAGAGCATTCCCACGAAACTGCCCGGTGTGCAGTTCACGGAGAACCTGCCCAAGCTCGCCCAGGTCAATGACCGCTTCACGATGGTGCGGTCGATGAACTACACGCCCAACGGCCTGTTCAACCACACCGCGGCGATCTACCAGATGATGACCGGGTACACGACCGACAAGGTCAGCCCGTCGGGCCAGCTCGAGCCGCCCAACGCGAAGGATTTCCCGAACTTCGGCTCGAACATCGTGCGGCTGAAGCCGTCCGAGGAGCCGATGCTGCCCTTCGTGATGCTGCCGCGGCCCCTCCAGGAGAGCAACGTCGTCGGCAAGGGAGGCACGGCCGGCTTCCTCGGACGCGACTTCGATCCCTACACGCTCTATCCGGACGGTGACGACCTCGACATGCGCAAGATGGATCGGCTGCGGGTCGACGACCTCCAGCTGCGCACCGACGTCTTCGCCAAGCGACTCGAACGGCGCGCCCGTCTGCGTCAGCTCATCGACGGCGCCATGCCCGAGCTCGACAAGGCGGTGGCCGACTACAAGCTCGACGAGTATTACGAACAGGCTCTGGGGCTGGTCATCTCCGGGCGGGCCCGCGAGGCCTTCGCGATCGAGCGCGAGGAGGCCAAACTCCGCGATGCCTACGGCCGCAACACGTTCGGCCAGAGCCTGTTGCTCGCGCGGCGGCTCGTCGAAGCCGGCACGCGGGTCGTCGAGGTCATCTGGCCGAAGGTCGCCAACTCCGACAACCACTCGTGGGACCATCACGTCGGACTCGACCAGCGGATGAAGAACCAGTCGGGGCCGATGCTCGACGGTGGCCTCTCGACCTTCATCGCCGACATGGACGACCGCGGCCTGCTCGACGACACGCTGGTCGTGGTGGTCGGTGAGTTCGGTCGGTCGCCGCAGAAGGGCGTCAGCACGTCAGGCAACGGCAACTCCGCCGACGGCCGTGACCATTGGCCGTACTGCTTCTCGGCGGTGCTCGCGGGAGCGGGGATCCGGCGTGGTCACGTCCATGGCAGGAGCGACGCCACCGCCTCGGCACCGCTCGAGGATGCGGTGCATCCGACGGAACTGCTGGCGACGATCTACCATGCGTGCGGCATCGATCCCGAGACGATCGTGTTCAATCACCTCAATCAGCCACGCGAACTGGTCAAGGCTCAGGCGGTCACGAAACTCTTCGGGTGATCGCGCGCTGCGGCGGCCGCATTGAGCCTCCCGCCGGCGAGACCGGCGCTAGGAGCTGTAGCTGCCGAGCATCTCGCGGATCTTCGGCGAGTCGCACTCGGCGAGGACGCCCGTCCCGCGCAACTGCCGCTTCCGCTTGGCCGAGAGCCGCACCTGCAGGTGGCTCGTTCCGGCCCGGCGGTGCTTGACCTTGCCGGTGGCCGTGAGTCGGAAGCGTCGCTTGACGCCCTTGTGGGTCTTCTGCTTCGGCATGGTCATCTCCTGGTCAAGGCCCGTGGCGATCCGGGCGTCTGGTGTGGCACTGGAATGGGGGGCTCGGGGACGAAAGGCACGGGGGCGGAATGAGGGACCGAGGCACCGGCACGGTCACTTGGGGGCGAGGGTGCAGACCAATCTTCGCCCCATCTGCTGCGGAGGAGCCTCGACCTTGCTGACGGCGTCGAGCTGCTCGACGATCGATCGCATCACCCGTTGTCCTTCATCGATGTGGGCCATCTCGCGACCACGAAACACCACCGAGACGATCACCTTGTCCTTGTGCAGCAGGAATCCCTTCGCCTGATTCACCTTGAACTCGATGTCGTGATCGCCGGTCTTCGGACGCAGGCGAATCTCCTTGATGCGGGCCTGATGGACGTGTGACTTGGAGTGCTTCTTCTTCTGCTGGTACTTGAACTTCCCGAAGTCCATGATCCGGCAGACCGGCGGCTTCTCTCCCGGCGCGACCTCGACGAGGTCGAGCCCCGCGTCGCGGGCGAGATCGAGCGCCTGGTCGGTCGGAATGATCCCCAGCTGGGCACCATCCGCCCCGATGACACGCACCGGTGAGATGCGGATCTGCTCGTTGATGCGATGCTGTTTCTCGATGGCTCGCGCCTCCGGGCTCTCATCCCGGAACGCCGGGGTGCGGCTCCGCGAGGCGGCGACGGAATCCACCCACGGGAGGGAATCCTGCGCAGCCCGGGCTGCACCCATCAGCGGGGCGGGGAATCCGGTGAGGGACGGGCAAGACCCGGATCCCTCTCCAGACACACCGGATGATCCCATCGTCACCCGGGGGCGTCAAGGCAAGGAAGGGCGACCGCGACGAGAGGGCCGGTCCGGCAAGCAGGGATGCCTCACGGCGGCATCACGGGCCTTCATGAGGCCCGGAATCCCTCCGGGTACCAGGTGTCCGAGGAGGCCTGCCCTGACGCTGCCCACCTGTCCACGACCGGATCTCGCCCGGGCGATCGGCCGACCGGGGTGACGCAACTGCACGGGCGTCAAGGGGTTGCGAGTCGTGCTGTCGGGAAGGGTCGTCCGGAGCGCCGGGAAAAAACTCAAGACCGGGATCGCCAGGTGAACTTTTCTCCACCTCGGGCGTATAAATTTTGCGACTTCGACATGGCTGGTGGGGGAACGGACATCCCCCGATGCACGTCGCAGAGGCTCTCTCCGGCTGACTGCCCGGGAGTTCCTGGGTGACGTGTGGAATGGTCGCAGGCCGCGCGGCCGACGGGATCGTGTGTTCCGTCGGGCGAAGGTGGTGAGGACCGGTACAGCGGTTTTCCGGCACGGACTCGCCGGAACAGGAGGTATCCCATGCGTCCGAATACGACTTCTGACGCGGCCCGCGTCGATTCGGTGCGCCTCTTCGACGGGTTCGAGCAGCCCACCCGGGCGGACGAGGTGTTGTCGATCGAGGAGCTTGCGCGCCGATTCAACGTCTCGACCAAGACGATCTCGCGCTGGCGGGACCACGGCCTGGTCGCGCAGCGATTCACGGTCGGCGGACGTCGGCGGGTCGGCTTCCTCGCCTCCGCGGTCGAGCGATTCATCCGGGACAACCCGCTCCGCATCGAGCGGGGGAGCCGATTCAGCCAGCTCTCCGACGAGGAGCACGACAAGATCATCACATGGGCCCGCCGGCTGGCCATGGCGGGGGCGTGCCCGGCTGACGTGCATCGCCGCATCGCGCGGCGGCTCGACCGCAGCGTGGAGACCGTGCGGTACACGATCAAGCGTCACGACCAGGAGCATCCTGGCGACGCCGTCTTTCCGGCGGCGGACGGTCGGCTGCGCCCGGAAAGCTGCGCCCGGATCTACCAGCACCACCTCCGCGGCGAGTCGGTCGAGTCGATCGCCCGTCGCTACAACCGTTCGAAGGCGAGCATCTACCGGGTGATCCTCTCGCAGCGCGCGGTGCAGATCGCCGCCCTCCCGCTCGACTTCATGCCCAACGCCCTCTTCGCCCGCTCGAGCGCGGAGAAGGTGGTGAACCAGCCGTTCCCTGGAGAGACCGACGCGAAGCGGGTGCGACGGCCGAGCGGCCTGCCTGCGTATCTGGCGAGCCTCTACGAGGTGCCGCTCCTGACGAGGGAGCAGGAGGTCTGGCTGTTCCGGAGGTTCAATTACCTCAAGTACCGGGCGTTCACGCTGCGGGAGCAGCTCGACCCCGAGCGACCGAGCACCCGGCTCATGGATCAGATCGATCGTCTCTACGAGGAGGTCGTCGAGCTGAAAAACCGGATCGTGCGTGCGAACCTGCGGTTGGTGGTGTCCATCGCGAAGCGACGGGTGTCGCCGGGCGACAGCTTCTTCGATCTCGTCAGCGACGGGAACATGTCGCTCATCCGCGCGGTGGAGAAGTTCGACTACGCCCGAGGCAACAAGTTCAGCACCTACGCCTCGTGGGCGATCATGAAGAACTTCGCCCGGACGATCCCGGACGAGCACCGGCGTCGGGACCGCTTCCGGGCCGCCGACACGGAGATGCTGCAGGCCGCAGCGGACCGGAGGGCGGACGAGTACCAGCAGCGGCTCGCGGCCAGCGACCGGCTTGCACAGGTCGGCAAGTTCCTCGACCGCCTCGATCAGCGGGAGCAGACCATCATCATCCGTCGCTACGGTCTGGACCACGAGCACGAGCCCCAGACGCTCAAGGAGGTCGGGTCGGCCCTGGGCGTGACCAAGGAGCGGGTGCGGCAGATCGAGGCCAAG
>JBJTBO010000490.1:0-3903 GCA_046091445.1 Planctomycetaceae bacterium
GACACGCTCGAGATCTTCGTCTCGACCAACCCGCCACAGCCCTACCGGATCGAGATCTTCCGCACCGGTTACTACGGCGGCCGCGGTGCCCGGTTGATGACCACGCTCGGCCCCTTCGACGGGCGGACGCAGCCCACGCCCAAGCCGGGCGACAAACTGATCCATGCCTGCGCGTGGCGTGCGGACGCCTCGCTCGAGATCCCCGACGACTGGGTCAGCGGCGTCTATCTCGGCCGGCTCACCACGATGCCTCCCGACCCCGAGACGACGCCCTACTGGCAGAGCTATGTCGTCTTCATCGTCACGGACGACCGGCCGGCCGACATTCTCCTCCAGTGCTCGGACAACACGTGGCAGGCCTACAACCCGTGGCCGTCGAACTTCTCGCTCTACACGCACCCCAAGGGAGGGCAGGGCCCGTGGGCCGACGTCAGTTTCGACCGCCCCTACGGCCGGTACGCACAGGCCACGAGCGTGGTGAACGCGCCCCTGTCGGTCGGCTCGGGTGAATGGCTGATCTTCGAGTTTCCGCTCGCGTTCTTCCTCGAGCAGCACGGCTACGACGTCACCTACTGCTCCAACGCCGACATGGTCGACGCCGCGCGCGGGCTCTCCTGCAAGGCCTTCATCAGCGTGGCTCACGACGAATACTGGGACATCCGCCAGTACGAAAGCGCCGTGGCGATGCGCGAGGCGGGCGTGGACCTGCTCTTCCTGTCGGGCAACTCCGTCTGCTGGGTCACGCCGCTGCGCGAGTCCGCGGACGGCCGCCAGAGCCGCATCATGTTTCGGGGCGGCCCGTACGGCGGCGAGTCGGTCTACGCCGTGGATCGCGAGCGCGAGCATGGCCCCTTCCCGCACCGCGGCCCTGACGAGGGCTATCTCATGGGGGCGCGGAACGTCGATCCGGTGAACGGTGGCGGCGACTGGGTCTGTGTCGCACCGGGACACTGGCTCTTCGACGGCACGGGCATGAAGGCGGGGGATCGCATTCCGGGCCTCATCGGCTGGGAGTATCACGGTGACCCTCCGGCCGACATCCCCGGACTGGAGGTGGTCGGGGCGGGCACGGCGTTTCAGGGCGGCACGAGGCCGCAGCGCTGGGCCGCGACGATCTATCCCGGCCCCAAGGGCAATTACGTCTTCAACGCATCGACGATCTTCTGGTCGCAGGCACTCGCCTCGCCCCCCGGCCACGTGCTGCCCTGGTCGCACTGGTCGCGGCCGCACGGGCCCGACGAGCGCGTGCAGCGCATGACGCACAACCTGCTGCGTCGGGCGCTGGCGGACTGAATCCGCCGCGGCAGGTCAGCCGCAGATCTCGCGCAGCGGAATCCCACCGGTCGTGACCGCGCGTGGACGTGCCAGCGGATCACGAAACTCGTACCCGTGCGGAATCCCCATCACCTCGAAGATCGTCGCGGCCAGATCGGGCGGCTGCACGGGGCGTTCGGCGGGAAAGGCTCCCGTCGCATCGCTTGCACCGATCACGGAGCCGCCCGGCACCGGTCCGCCGGCAAGCGCGATGGAAAACACGTTGCCCCAGTGATCGCGGCCTCCGGCACCATTGATCTTGGGCGTCCGGCCGAACTCGCCCATCACGACCACGAGCGTCTCTTCGAGCAGGCCCCGGTCGGCGAGGTCGTCGAGGAGCGCCGCGAACGTGCCGTCGAACTGTGGGCAAAGGACGTCCCGCAAGCGAGCGGCGTTGTCGCGATGGGTATCCCAGAGCGGGTTCGAGGCGGAGGTGTCGCCGGGCTCGCGCGGAAAGTTCACCTGCACGAGCCGCACGCCCGCCTCGATGAGCCGGCGGGCGAGGAGCACGCTCTGGCCGAACGTGTGGCGACCATAGCGGTCACGGATCGCGGCCGGCTCGCGCTCGATCTGGAGCGCGGCACGGGTCGAGCCGGACCGCAGCAGCGAGAACGCGTCGTCGCGCACGCGTCCGTGGCCGTCGAGCGCGGGGCTGTGCTGCCGTCGGTCGAAGGGCGCGTCGAGCCGGGCGAGCAGTTCGCGCCGCTCCTCGATGCGTCGATCCGGAAGTTCCTCGGACGCCGCAAGCCCCTCGATCTGCAGCCGTTCCGCGGCCGGGTCGCAGCGCAGCAGATGCGGATGCCAGGCAGCCCCCATGAACCCGCCATCCTGACCGGGCCAGGGGATCGCCGGATTGTTGAAGATCGGCTCCGGCAGCAGCACCGATCGGAGCGGTGACGATTCCGACGGCCGTATCGCGCCGACGACGGCCGCGATGCTCGGCCAGTCGTCCGGACCGGGCGGCACGCTCTCCGCACTCGATCGGGGACGATACCCGGTGAGCATGTAGGCACCGCTCGTCGAGTGCGAGTGGATGCCCGTCGTCATCGACCGGATGACGCAGAGCCGATGGGCCTGACCGGCCGTACGCGGGAGCAGTTCGGAGAAGTGCAGCCCGGCAACGCTCGTCGCGATCGGCGCGAACGGTCCACGGATCTCGATCGGCGCGTTCGGCTTTGGATCGAACGTCTCGTGCTGGGGCGGACCACCGGACAAGAAGATCACGATGCACGACCGGGCCCGCGCCCGACCGCGCGATCCATGGAACGCTGCAGCCCCGGGGTCACGTTCGGCGGCGAGCAATCGGTCGAGCGACAGCCCCAAGGCACCGGCCGAGCCGATGCGGAGCAGTTCACGTCGCAGCACGCCTCGACAACGCATCTCAGACGACTCCCAAACCCCGCTATTCTATGGCGGATTTGTCTCCGGCTGATCTGGTTCTTCCCGAGCGACGCGTCGGCAGCCTGGGCAGGGGAGGCGAAGGGGGGTCGGCGAACGCTCGACGAGCGTGTGGCCGCCGCGGCCACAGCGAGGAGACTTTTGCCGCCCCCCGAGCCGGTGCTCCACGTACGCCACATGCACTTCGAGCATCGCAGCCGCCTCAGCCGTCTGCGGGAGTTTCGCCAGCCTCCTCGGCAAGTGCCAGCCACTGGGCCTCGGCGGCTTCAAGCGCGGCTGTGGCCTTCACGAGTGCCTCGTGCACCTCGAGTGCGACGGCCGGGTCGGTCGTCGCGAGCAGCGCCTCGTGGTGGCGTCGCTTCTCCGCATCGAGACGGGCGATCGTCCGTTCGACTGCCGTGAGTTCGCGTCGGCGGTCGCGGTCCGAGCGCTCGCGCGGAGCCGCACGGCCACCGCCGGCGGGCCGATCGCTTCCGCGCCGACCGTTCCCGCCGGAGCCCGCCTCGACGGGGAGCGACGTGTCGATCGCCCGGTCCATCGCCTCGAGATACTCGGCGTAGGAACCGGGATAGGGAACCACGCGGCCGGCCTTCACCTCGAGCACGCACGTGGCCACGGCCGACACGAACGTGCGATCGTGACTCGTAAAGAGGACGGTGCCGCTGTAGTCGACGAGCGCCCGTGCGAGGGCCTCGAGCGTCTCGACGTCGAGATGGTTGCCCGGCTCGTCGAGCACGAGCACGTTCGACGAGCCGAGCAGCAGCCCGGCGAGACACAGGCGGGCCCGCTCGCCACCTGACAGGACGGCGACCCGCTTCTCGACCGCTGATCCCCGAAACAGCATCGCGCCGGCCAGGTCGAGGATGCGCTGCTGCTTGGTGCCTGTCGCCGCGACCCGCTCGAGGTGCTCGAGCACCGTGCGCTCCTCCGGGAGGCCGGTGTAGACGTGCTGGGCGTAGATGCCGAGCGCGGAGCCATGCCCCCAGCGCACGGTGCCGGCGAGCGGCTCCAGCGACGCGACGAGCGACCGCAGGAGCGTCGTCTTGCCCTGGCCGTGGTCACCGACGATCGCGACACGGGCGCCATGATCGCTGTCGAGATCGACGCCCGACGCCACCGTCCGGCCCGGGTAGCCGATGGCGAGGTCGCGGCAGCGGACGACCGGACCGCGGCGCCGCTCGACGACAGGGC
>JBJTBO010000491.1:0-6788 GCA_046091445.1 Planctomycetaceae bacterium
GGCGTGGTCCGGACGCACGGCACGCACGACAGCCCGGCCGACGTACTGGTCGCCGCGGTAGACCTCGAGGGTGTGGCCGACCTGCAGCCCATCGTCACCACCCAGCGAGATCTCGATCGCACCCTCCGCGACCGCGATCACATCGCCGTCGAGCTTGGGGACGCGGTCGCGTGGCGGATTGTCAACCCCAAGGCCAAACTGCTGCAGGAGCAGCCTCGCATTGGCCACCTGCCGCTCGAGCTGTGCCTTGCGCTCGTTGGCGATGGCGAGGAACGCCTTCTGCTCCTCCAGCTGTGCCGCCAGCGATGCCGCCCGATCGACCTGCTCGTCGACGATCTTTTGCTGGGCACGCACGTCGCCACGCAGACGCTCCGCATCCGCTGTGACCCGTTGGAGTGCCTCCTTCGCGTCCTTCAATTCATCGGCGAGGTTTTGGACGTCGTTTTGCCGCTTCTCCTTCTCGGCACGGAGAACGTCGAGTTCCGTGCTCTTGTCGACGATTGCCGTCTGCAGTTTTGCGACGACCTGGTCGCGCGAGGCCTCGGATGCGGCGACCTTGGCGGTGAGTTCCTTGATCTCCCGGTCCAGTTTTTCCCGCTCCTGCTCGGCCTCCTGCAGCTGATACTTCAGCCCGAGGGGCTTGCCGCCGGACACCTGTTCGGGCGGACGCTCGACCGTGTCCTTCCAGTTGGTGTGCGAAAGGTAGATCGCCGTGGCGAACGTCATGAGCACGAGGCTCATGATGAAGACGGCGAACACGAAGATCTTGCCGATGAGGTTCATGTTCGATCCCTCGTGCTCGCGTGCGCGGGGCCGGGATCACCGGCCGCCACACCGCAAACCCCTGTCCAGTGTCGTCCCCCGGACCCCGCGCGGGCAAGATGTCGGCCGCGCAGGAATTCCCCGACGGTCAGATCGGTCGGCGGCGGCCCGTCGCTCAAGCCTGCGGCATGCCGCCGCTGCGGTCGGCACGCCGCCCCCCACGCACGACCGCCTCAAGCCCGAGCGCCGCCGCGACCGCCACGCATATCCAGGCCGGCAAACTCCCCGCCATCAACCAGGGAGTCGACCGTCCGTCGCGTGTCACGGAAGCCCGCACGGGGGCCGGCGCGCGTCGGGGGCCGCACGCCAGCAGGCGTCCACAGCCGTCGATCGACGCGGAAAAACCCGTGTTCGCGGCGATGACCACCGGGGTCCGGACCTCGACGGCCCGGAACATGGCCGCCGTGAGGTGCATGTCGAGTTCGCTCGAGCCCCAGAACCAGCCGTCGTTGGTGAGGTTCACGATCACGTCGGGCCGCCCGCCGGTGGCGGTGAGGTCCCGCACCATCGACCGGACCGCCTGCGGAAGCGCCGTCTCGTAGCAGATGTTCGTCGCCACCCGCCATCCGGCGATCGTCACGGCAACGGGTCGTTCGCCCGCCGTGAGTCCCGCCGGGAGCGGCGTGAGGCGGTAGAGCCATGGGAATCGGTCGGCGAGCGGGATGTACTCGCCGAACATCACCGGATGCATCTTCTCGTAGCAGTCGAGCGGCGTGCCGGCCGGGTCGAGGAACAGCGCACAGTTGAAGTGTCGGGCTCCCGTCGGTGCCGTGGACGTGATCACCTGTTTGTCGACACCCACCAGCCACGGCGTCGCGTAGCGCGTGGCGTAGAGGGCGAGCGCGTCGAGTCGCTCCTGTTCGAGCGCCTGCCGACACCGCGCCTGCCTCGACGCCCTGACGCGGTCGTCGGCGTCGGCGGGCTCCGCTCCTTCCATCCGCTCGACGAGCGCCTCGTCGAGCGGCTCGGCCGGGTCGATCTCGAGCAGGCCCCAGCGCCACATCGTCTCCGGCCACACGACCAGATCGACGGGGCCGGCCTCGAGACCGGCCCGGGTGATCCCGTCGTAATGGCTCGCCACGGCCGCTGCCGCATCTGGATCATGCTTGAGCTCCGTATCGATCGAGCCCTGCACGAGAAGCACGTCCAGCGCCGGCGGCCCCGACGGGAGCGGTTCGGCGAGCCGCCACGCACCGTACGCGACCGCACCGGCGACGGTGATGCCTGCAAGGCCGGTGTTCCACCGCAGCATGCGGCCGGACCGTCGCGGATCGACGAGCAGCGCGGCAAGGCCCGCAGCACCGGCCATGACGACGGCGCTCACCCCGATCGCACCGAATGCATCGGCGCACTGGATGAGCGTGGTCCAGCGCCACTGCGTGTGACCGAGGCCGCCGAACGTGAACCCGCCGAGAAAGGATCCTCGCACCTGCTCCACCGAGACCCACGCCAGGACTGCGGCAGGCACGAGCGGCCAACGTCGGCGATGCACGAGGCATCTGGCGACCGCCACGAAGAGCGGCAGGGAGAGGCCGAGATACGTGGAGAGGGCGACCCATCCGATCGAGGTCGCGGGATGCGGCAGCCGCAGCCAGTGGATCGTGGCCAGCCAGTGGCCGATGCCGGCCGCCCAGAGCGTCATCCACGGACGACGGCCACGGAGCTGGTCCGATGTGACGAGGGCGAGCCAGGGGAGCGGGGCGATCCACGCCGCCGGCCAGAGGTCGGCCGGCGGATGGATGAGGAACATCGTCGCCGCCCCTGCCCACGCACACACCGCCGTCGAGTGACTCGAATGACTCGACTGCCCGGGCGGGGAACCGGCCCCGTCAGACTGCGGCATCATGGTGGGTGGAAGTCGCGACATCGGCCCGCCTGTGGAGAACCTCGAGCACCGTCAGTCGCCCACCTCGAACTCGGCGAGCACCGTGCCTGCCGTCACGGCCTCGTCCTCCTCGACGAGCCACGTCACGAGGCGACCCGACACCGGCGCCTCGAGGTCGATCGTGGCGCTCCCCGCGACGAGCTCGACGACGCGGTCACCGGCGGACACGCTCGCTCCGACCGGCACAAGCCAGAGGGAGACCGCGAGCGGAATGTCTTCGAGGCCAAGGTCCGGCACGACGAGCCGTTCCCGCTGGTCCCCGGCGGTGGCGTCGACCATCCCGTGATCCTCACCGCTGGGACCGCAGCCACGCGAGCATCACGCGTCCCACGGCCTCGAGCGACTCGGCCGAACAGTTCTCGGGCGTGTCGGCGGTGGTATGCCACGCGGGATAGTCGAAGTCGATGACGTCACACGTGGGGATGCCGCCGATCATGCGCAGCGGCACGTGATCATCATCCACGGTGTGCTTGGGACGGGGCACGAACTGCTTCACCCCCAAACGCCGTGCCGTCTCCCAGATCGAGTCGACGACGGGCCGGGTGTCGGCCCACTCGACGGAGTGCCGTTCCTGCCAGATCGCGAGATCGCGATCACCGACCATGTCGAGGATGACACCCGCTCGATAGCGATGCGCGATCACTTCCGCACGGACATCCGCGGCGTACTGCCGGGCGAAGAAAGTGGACCCGAGGAAATACGGGTCGCGGGCCCCGACCACGTACTCCTCGGCATCGAAGAGCACGAAATCGACGCCGACCGGCCCGGGCAGCGACCGCATCATCGACGCGAGCTCCATAAGCACCGCCACGCCACTGGCGCCGTCGTTCGCGCCGATGAACACGCCGCGTGGATCGCGCGGGTCACGATCCGGAAAAGGTCGCGTGTCGTAGTGCACGCCCACGAGCAGGCGTTCCCGACGCTCGGGATGCCAGACGACGATCAGGTTTTCCATCGCCACGGGATCGCCCGTCCGTCGATCCCGAATCTGGAACGCCTGGCCGGAGACGGTCGCACCCGCGGCCCGGAAGTGCTCCACGAGGAGCGCTCGTTGTCTCGCCATGGCGGCTGATCCGCTGGGCCGCGGACCAAGCGCGCAGATCGTCTCGAGGTGGGCGAAGGCCCGCTCCCCCGAAAACGACGGCTCTTCGCCGTCGGCGAAGGCCGCGAAGGCCGCCACGATGACCACGCACCATGGCGTCGCGGGACGCAAACCCAGCATCTTCACCTCGCCAGCCGACTCGCGCACGACGCTCGGGACCGAGTCTACCCCGGGACGTTCGCATGCCGACAGGTCAGCCATGGCGGCGTTGCGGACCCACGCCGGCTCATCCGGGCGGAGTGGGTGTCAGCGGCTGACGGCCGTGGCCTGTGGCGTCGCCTCGGCACCGCGGTGCGCCTGAGCGAGTCGCTCGACGAAGTCGGGGCTCGCCCCCTTGAGAACGAAGACCTCGCTCGAGTCGTGCGGCGCTCCGTGCGGTCGGACGATGCAGATCACCTCCGCCTTGCCGGCGTGCTGCCGCACGTGGTCGATGAGCACGTGCTCTCCCGACGAGGCAGTGCGGGGGTCGGCAGCCACACCGCCGGTCCCACCCATCGTCAATCCGGCCGCATCCGGCGTCGTGGGACGCGGCATGTTCGCCGGTGCCGCCGTGGACGCCGCCGGATCGGTCGTGGGTGGCGCCGTGCGTCGTGAGGCGAGCGGCGTGGACGAGGGTGCCGCGAGAGGCGGCGCCGTGCCATCCGCCGCGAGCGTCGAGGCGGTCGGCAGGGCGTCGGCGCGGTCACGACGATCGAACGACACCTTCGGCATCGATTCCGCCATCGCCGGAACGTGCGCCGAGCCACCCGGCAGCATCGAGGCCTCGACACCGCTGCTCGGATAGACGTTGCGGTACACGAACGCGAGCCCCGCCTCCTCGAGCTGCTCGTGGATTGCCGGCAACGCCGCGAAGAGCCCCTCGTTGTCGGTCGGGTCGGCCGCGTTGCACACGCCGATCAGCGTGCCGTCGGCCGCGAACAGCCCGCCACCGCTGCGGCCCTGCACCGGCTGGCCTGCGACCTGCACGTTCGCGGTACCGAGATACTTGTCGACCCCGGTGATGCGGCTGCGATGGACCGTCGGATCCGCCCCGCCGTCGCAGCCGACGCTCAGCACCGGTTCTCCCGGCGTCGGCCGTCGCGCGGCGTCCCCGACCGGTGCGGCCTCCACCGCGACGTCGGTGAAGATGCTCACGAGCGCGAGGTCACGCGTCAGGTCCCAGGCGATGAGCTGTCCGGCGACGGCCCGCGGAGCCTCGGGCGCGAAGAGGTCGACCTCGATGCGGCCCTTGCCCTGGGAGTCACGAAAAATGTGGCCGCACGTCAGGATGAGCGCCTCACCCTGCCGGCAGTCGATGACGGTCCCCGTGCCACGGCAGACGCCGCCGGCGTCCTCGACGCGCAGTCGCGCCGTCGCCGCCAGCAGGCGGCGCTCGACGGCCGGTTCCCCCGCGCCGCGAGGAGGCGCCTCGGTGACGAGCGGGGCCGGCGCGGGGCTCGTCGCCACGGGGACTCCGGGAATCGTCGCCGCCTCGGCCACGGCACCGCGTGCCTGAGGCTGGCCGCCGAGCGGCACCGCGGATCGGGCGAGCAGGCGTTCGAGGTCGGCCCTGGTGGTCGCGCCGTCGATGCGGCCGGTTTCCCGCCCCTTGACGACGAGCACATAGCACGGCACCGCCGTCACGCCGAAGCGTCGCACGAGGTCGGTCTCACGATCGACGTCGATCCGTCGCACCGGCCAGCCGGCGGCGGCGACGCTCTCGACGAGCGGCACCATCTGCCGGCATGGTCCGCACCACGACGCCTCGAACGAGAGGAGCACCGCCTCGCCCGCAGCGGCCGCCGCCGCCGGATCTCCGGCGGCGCGCGTCGCGGCCGGCGGCAGGCCGATCGCGAGCACCACGAGCACGCAGGCTGTCGGCAGTGCGGTTCGGCGGTGGCGAGTGACGGACGCGGGAAGCGTGGGGGCGGCACACGTCATCGTGCTGGACTCCGAAATCTCGCGGGTGCGGCGACGTTCACGCCGCGCGGGAGGGGGCGGGATACTGCCGCCCTGCCCCGCGGGCGACAAGGCCACTTTGCGCGCCGCCGTGGGCCGCGGGGCCTTGCCCACCACGCCGCTTCGGCCGGCTTTTCCCTGTTTGTCGGGCGCGTCCTACAATCCGCGTTCCCCGCAGCGCCCCCGATCACCACCCATGCACGATCGCCCTCGACGCATCCTCGTCACCTCGGCGCTCCCCTACGCCAACGGCGACATCCACCTCGGCCACCTCGTCGAGTACATCCAGACCGACATTTTTGCGAGGTTCCAGCGGCTGCGGGGGCATCGTGCGATCTATCTCTGCGCCGACGACACGCACGGCACGGCGATCATGATCCGGGCGCGATCGGAGGGCCGGGACGAGCGGGCGATGATCGCCGCGATGCGGGACGCGCACCTCGCCGACTTCGCCGGATTCCAGATCGCCTTCGACCATTACGGGTCGACCGACAGTCCGGCGAACCGGCGACTGTGTGGCGAGATCTGGGCGACGCTCCGCGAGCGGGACCTCGTCGCGGCGCGCGACGTCGAGCAGCTCTTCGACGAGCAGGCCGGCGTCTTCCTCGCCGACCGCTTCGTGAAGGGCACATGCCCGAAGTGCGGCGCCGGGGACCAGTACGGCGACTCGTGTGAGCGCTGCGGGGCGGCCGACACCCCGGCCGACCTCGTCGATCCGGTGAGCACGCTCTCCGGCACGCGCCCCACCGTGCGGTCGGCCCCCCACCTCTTCGTCCGGCTCGAGCCGCTGCATGCCTTCCTCGCGGAGTGGACTCGATCATCCGGGGCCGTCGATGGTCCGATCGCCAACTACCTCGCCGGTCACTTCCTCGGTGAGCCGCTGCGTGACTGGGACGTGTCCCGGCCCGCACCCTACTTCGGATTCGAGATCCCCGACGCCCCGGGCCACTTCTGGTATGTCTGGTTCGACGCACCGATCGGGTACCTTGCCGCGACCGCGGAGTGGTGCGCGGCGCACGGCGAGTCATTCGCCGACTGGTG
>JBJTBO010000492.1:0-4111 GCA_046091445.1 Planctomycetaceae bacterium
CGTCGAGGACGAGGCCGCCGCGGTCACGCCGCTGTCGATCCTCGAGGCCCTGCTCTTCGTGGGGCTGCCGGGCGGCCGTCCGCTCGGCAGCCGCGTCGCGGCCGGACTCATGCGGGGCGTCACCCCCGCCGAGGTGGACGATCTCGCCCGTGAACTCGCGGGGCGGTTCCGCGCGAACAACTGCCCCTACGAGGTCGTCACGCGCGAGGATGGGTGGGTGATGCGGCTGCGGGACGACTTCGCGAGGCTGGGCAACGTGCTCGAGTCGCGGGCCCGTATGGTCCGACTCGACGACGAGTCGCTCGAGATGCTCGCGCTCGTGGCCTGGCATCAGCCGGTGCCCCGCGACCGGCTCGTCGAACTGGGCTGCGACGCGCGGCCTGCCACGCTGCGCCAGCTGGTCCGACGGGGTCTGCTCGAGCTCCGGCGGCCCGCCGACGGCGCGGCCGGAGAGCCGACGTACCACACCACGGCGCGATTCCTCGAGGTCTTCGGGCTGACGAGCCTCGACGACCTGCCCGATCCGGCCGAGCCGCCCGCGTGAGCCGGCAGGATCACGGCCGCTGGGACAGGTCCGCCCTCACCCGCGCCCGAGGCACTGCGCGATGCCCGCACGGCTGACCGGCCGAATGACGCCTCGCTCCGTGACGAGCGCGGTGACGAGGTGGGCGGGGGTCACGTCGAACGCGGGATTGAAGGCGCGGGCCCCCTCGGGTGCCGCGGGGACGCCCAGCGGGGCGAGCACCTCGGCTGCGGCGCGCTCTTCGATCGGGATGTCGGCACCGGAGTCGATCCGGAGGTCGAACGTGCTCGACGGCGCCGCCACGTAGAACGGCACGCCGTGGGCCCGCGCGAGCACGGCGAGCGCGTAGGTGCCGATCTTGTTGGCGACGTCGCCGGCGGCGGTGATGCGGTCGGCGCCGACGATGCAGGCGGCGACGCGCCCGCTGGCCAGCAGGTGGCCCGCCGCCGAGTCGACGAGCACCGTCACCGGGATGCCCCGCTGCGTGAGTTCCCAGGCCGTGAGCCGTGATCCCTGGAAGAGCGGCCGCGTCTCGTCGGCGAAGACCTCGATCCGCCGCCCGTCCCGCCAGGCCGTCGTGATCGCGGCAAGCGCCGTCCCGTCGCCCCCCGTGGCGAGGGCCCCGGTATTGCAGTGCGTGAGGATGCCCCCTTCGGGCAGCAGGTCCGCGCCGTGGCGACCGATTGCCTCACAGAGCCGCCGATCCTCGTCGTGAATGCGCCGCGCCTCGTCGAGCAGCGCGGCGGCGATGACGTCGGCCGGCGCCTCGGCGGGCAGGGGCGCGATCGCCGCGAGGGCGCGCTCGACGGCCCAGCGCAGGTTCACGGCCGTCGGTCGCGCCGACGCGAGCTCCTCGCCACGCGCGAGCACATGGGCCCGGGCCGACGCCGCGGACAGCCCGTCGCGCCACGCCTCCCCGGCCGCCACCACGAGGCCGTAGGCGCCCGCGATGCCGATCGCGGGCGCCCCGCGGACCCGCAGGCTGCGGATCGCCTCGACGACCGCGGGCACGTCGCGACAGTCCCGCCACGCCATCCGACCGGGCAGGAGCGTCTGATCCAGGACGTCGAGATGCCCGTGGCCCTCAGGGGCGTCGATCCACCGCAGCGCGCACGGCGCGCACTCCGCGGCGATCCGAGCCATCGATTCAGGCATGGGGGGCATCGCAGCCTCGTGATGTCATCCGAACGGCGGCGGATCGCACGGCATCCCGAAGGCGGCGGCCACGGCCTCCTGGACGAGCCGCCCCTCGTGGATGTTCACCGCCGAGCGGATCGTGGCCGAATCGCGGGCGGCGGCCGGCAGCCCGCGGCGCACGAGCTGCATGACGTAGGGCAGCGTCGCATTGCAGAGCGCATACGTGCTCGTGCGGCCCACGGCCCCGGGCATGTTCGTCACGCAGTAGTGCACGATGTCGTCGACGATGAAGGTCGGCTCCGCGTGCGTGGTCGGCCGGCTCGTCGCCACGCAGCCTCCCTGATCGATCGCCACGTCGATGATCACGGCACCCGGCTTCATGAGCCGCAGATCGTCGTGCTCCACGAGGTGCGGCGCCCGCGCGCCGGGGATCAGCACGCTGCCGATGACGAGGTCGGCCCAGCCGAGCCGCTCGCGGATCGTGTGCCGGTCGGAATAGAGGCAGTCGATGTTCGGGGGCGTGACGTCGTCGAGGTAGCGCAGCCGTTCGAGGCTGGTGTCGAGCAGCGCGATGTTCGCCCCGAAGCCAGCGGCCACCTTCGCCGCGTTCGCACCGACGGTCCCCGCGCCGAGCACGAGGACGTTGGCCGGCGCCACGCCGGGCACGCCTCCGAGCAGGATGCCCCGCCCCATCTGCGGCCGCTCGAGATACTTCGCCCCCTCCTGGATGCTCATCCGGCCTGCCACCTCGCTCATGGGGATGAGCAGCGGCAGCCGGCCGCGGTCGTCGCGAAGCGTCTCGTAGGCGAGCGCGGTCGCTCCGGTCGCGAGAAAGCCCTCGGTGAGCCGGCGGTCGGCGGCGAGGGGGAAATCCGTGAAGACCACCTGGCCGGCGCGGATGAGTGCGAGCTCGGCCGGCTGCGGCTCCTTCACCTTGACGACGAGCTCGGCCCCGCCGAACACGGCGGCGGCGTCGGACACGAGCGTGGCCCCGGCTGCGGCATACGCGTCGTCGGCGAGCCCCGATCCGGCCCCCGCGCCACGTTCGACAAGCACGGTGTGGCCGGCCCGCACGAGCTCCACCGCGCCGACCGGCAGCAGGCCGACGCGGGACTCGTCGCGTTTCGTCTCGCGAGGCACGCCGACGATCATGATGGGCAGGCTCCGGGACCCGGGAGACCCCGGCGGGATGTCCCGCCGGACGCGCGGCCTTGCCACAAGGACGCGAGTCCGAATAGTACAGCACCGTCCGGAAACACCCCATGCCCGCCCGATGCGCCGATCCCGCCGCGGCTCGTGACTTCGCGCTCACGGTCGTCGACGGTCTGCGCCGCGCCGGGCACGAGGCCTACTGGGCCGGTGGCTGCGTGCGCGACGAACTGCTCGGGCGAACGCCGGCCGACTACGACGTCGCGACCGCCGCGCGGCCGGAGCAGGTCCGCGACATCTTCGGCCGACGGCGGACGCTCGCCGTCGGCGCCGCATTCGGGGTGATCACGGTGCTCGGTCCGCGTGCCGCCGGGCAGGTGGAGGTGGCGACGTTCCGCGCCGATGCCCCGTCGACCGACGGCCGCCATCCGGACGGCGTGACGTTCTGCTCCGCCCGCGAGGATGCACGGCGACGCGACTTCACCATCAACGGGCTCTTCCTCGACCCGCTCACCGGCGCGGTGCACGACTTCGTCGGTGGACGGGACGACCTCGCCGCCGGGATCGTGCGGGCCATCGGCATGCCGGCTCAGCGGTTCGCCGAGGATCACCTGCGGATGCTCCGTGCGATTCGCTTCACGGCATTCTTCGGCTTCGTGCTCGACACGGCGACACGCGAGGCGATCGAGCGCGCGCCGCACCTGGTCGCCACGGTGAGCCCCGAGCGGGTCGCCGCCGAACTGCGGGCGATGATGGAGCGACCGGGCCGCGGACAGGCGCTCGAACTGCTCGAGGCCACCGGTCTGGCACGCGAGATCCTCGCCGACGTCGTGCCGCGGCCCGCCGACCGGCCCCGCTGGCGCGAGTCGGCCCGCATCGTCGCGGCGCTCGACGAGCCGGATCTGCCGCTGGCGCTCGCGGCGCTGGGAGAAGACGCGCCGGCCGCGATTTCCCGGCTCGCGACGCGGCTGCGGCTGTCGAACCACGAGGGTCGCACGGCGGCGTGGCTGATCGAGGCCTTGCGGACGCTCGGGTCGGCCGATGCGACCGCGCTCCGGTCATGGCCGCGCTCGCGACTTCAGCCGTGGCTGGCCCACGACGCGACGCCGTCTCTCGCCGACCTGCTCCGGGCCCGCGCCATCGTGGGGCGTGGTGACCCCGCCGCCGCGGCATGGTTCACCGCGGAGGCCGGTCGCCCGCAAGCCGATCGGGATCCGCCGCCGCTCCTGACGGGTGCCGATCTCCTGGCCGCGGGCATCCCCGCGGGTCCGGCGCTCGGGGACGCCCTCGCACGAGCTCGCA
>JBJTBO010000493.1:0-2814 GCA_046091445.1 Planctomycetaceae bacterium
CCCTCCTGGAGCCCTCCGATGAGCGCCCTCCCGCGTGTGAAGTCGATCACCCGTGCCCGTCTGGGCCGGCTTGTCCCGGTCGGGCCGGCTGCCCTCGTTCTCGCGCTGGTGCAGGCCGCCGCAGCCGAGCCCGCGCGCTACCTGCGGTTCGAGCGGGAGGGTCGCGTCGCCTACGGCTTGCTCGAGGGGGAACGCGTGCGGGAGCTCGAGGGCGACCTCTTCGCGTCGCCACGGCCCACGTCGCGGACCTTCGCCCGCGGCGAGATCAGGATCCTGCCGCCGACGCGGCCGACGCAGGTCTTCGCGCTGGCCGGCAACTACCGCAGCCACCTGAAGGACACCGAGATTCCGCCGAAGTTCCGCATCCCGCAGCCATTCCTCAAGAGCCCGTCATGCCTCATCGCCGACGGCGAGGCGATCGTCCTGCCGCCCGACGCCACCGACGTGCACTACGAGGCGGAACTGGTCGTGGTGATCGGGAAGACCTGTCGGAACGTGAAGCCGGAGGACGCGCTCGATCACGTCTTCGGCGTGACGGCGGGCAACGACGTGAGCGAGCGGATCTGGCAGAACGACGAGCAGGTCAAGGACGTGCAGTGGTGGCGTGCCAAGGGGGCCGACACCTTTGGCCCGGTGGGACCCGTGATCGCCACCGGGCTCGACTCCGGCAACCTGCTCCTGCGGCTGAAGGTCAACGGCGAGGTGCGGCAGGAGGAGCGGACCGACCACCTCATCCACGACATTTCGACGACGGTCTCCTTCATCAGCCGGTACGTCACGCTCCACCCCGGCGACCTCATCTTCACCGGCACGCCCGGCAAGACGGCCGCGCTGCGGCCCGGGGACGTGGTCGAGGTGGAACTCGAGGGCGTGGGCACGCTGACCAACCCGGTGCGGGCGACGCCGTGAGGCGTGGCACCATCGCGGCCGTCAGGCGGCCCGTTCCACCGGCGGACCGACCGGGCGGCGGCGGCGGCGCGTGAACCACTCCGTGCCGAGCACGTTCATCGCGACCCGGTTCTCGAGGTTCGGGCGGAAGACGACGAGCAGGAGCACGGGCAGGTACCAGGCCATGAAGAGCCCGCCGTCGTGGGCCTTCCAGAACTGGCTGCCGAGGAGCACGGCCGCCGAGCAGCTCATGAGCGTGCCGAGGTTCTTCGGCGTCGGCCAGATCGCCAGGGTCGCCATCATCGCGATGAAGCCCGCGAGCACCGGCAGCCGGAAGACCGGGTCGTACCCGGGCAGGGCCCAGAAGCCCTCGAGCTCGACCGCATTCGGCAGGATCCAGCCCATCATCTGCCGCAGCTGCCAGAGAAACGCGCCCGCGTCCGGCGACGTGAACCACAGGCCCACGACGAGGGCCCCGAGGGCCGCGGTGACGCCGAGCGCGAAGCGCCGCACGCCCCGCTCCCAGTAGAAGCTGCACCACAGCGGCAGGAGGAAGACGGGGTAGTAAATGGCTCCGATCGCCAGCCCGATGAGCACGCCCGCGACGAAGGGGAGGCGGTAGGCCGCGACGGCCCAGAGGACGAGGGCGCCGGGCAGGGCGTGGTCGACCCGGCCGGTCATCGTCGCCGTGTAGGGGAGCAGCAGGTAGAGCACGGCCGCCGCGATGCCCAGCCGCGCGTTGTCGAAGTGGCGCCAGCCGATGAGGATCATGCCACCGACGACCGCCAGCTGGGACGCGATCGCCATGACCCGCGCCGTCGTCTCGTGGAGCACGCGCCGTCGCGCCTCGCCGGGATCGTCGGCGTCGCCCGGCTCCGGCGTCGCGAGGAACGGCTGCGTGGAGATGCGCGGCAGCAGGAAGAGCAGGGGATAGCCGGGACCGAGCCGCACGAGGCGGTCGGCGTCGACGTCGGCCTCGCGGGCGGTCATCCGGTCGGCTGCGGCGGCCCCCGCGAGGTCGTCGCGCTGGGGCCGTGTCGTGATCACGTTGGCCAGCAGGAAGACGAGCAGCGACAGGCCGAGAAAGACGAGGCCGCCGGTGGTGAGATTCGGCTCGAGGAGCGGGCGGCGCACCATCGTCGAATCGAAGAGCATCCGCAGCAGGAACGCGCCGGAGACGGCGAAGATCCAGATGTAGCCGAGTTCGCGCGCCGTGTCGCTCGCCTTGAAGCCGCCGTATTCGACCGCGAGCAGGCCCGGGGCGAGGAGCACGAGGCCGAGCAGGTCGACGTTGCGGACGCTCAGCAGCCGGTTGAACTTGAAGAAGAGCGCGATCGACAGGAGCGACGACAGGTAGAACCAGGTCGTCGGGTTGACGCGGTAGTAGTGGAAGAGGATGTCGCTCATCGCGGCCCCGACCGGCGCTTCGAGGCGGGCTCGGCTCGAGCCGTTCAACGATCCCGTCGACCCGTGCAGGGTACGGCCGGTGACGCGGTTTGGAAAGCCGGCGGCGGCTCAGAAGGGCCAGAGAAGCGGCGCCAGGGCCACCGTGATCGCCATCACGAGCAGGTTCAGCGGCCCGCCGAACCGCAGGTAATCGCCAAACTTGTAGCCGCCCGGACCGTAGATCATGAGGTTCGTCTGGTAGCCCATCGGCGTCGCGAAGCCACAGCTCGCCGCCACGGTGATCGCCATCACGAAGGGCATCGGGTTGACGTCGAGATCGGCCGCCGTCTGCCAGGCGATGGGAAACGTGAGGACCGCCGCGGCGTTGTTGCTCATGAGCTCGGTGAAGAGCATGGCGACGAAGTAGAGCGCCGCGAGCGAGAGGTGCGGGTGCCCCCGGGCGAGGTCGATCGTGGCACCGGCGATCGACTCGGCCAGCCCCGTCTTGTCCATCGCCCTCGCCAGCCCGAAGCTCGCGGC
>JBJTBO010000494.1:0-14680 GCA_046091445.1 Planctomycetaceae bacterium
CCGCGGCGTGCTCTGCGCGCACGACGCGATCTACGTCGCCGCCACCGACAGCAAGGAGTTCTGGCGCTTCCGCGACACCGCCGGCGACGACCGCTTCGCCGACCGCACCCTGCTCCAGTCGTTCGACTACCGCAGCCGCTACGGCCACGGCCAGAACCAGATCGTGCTCGGCCCCGACGACATGCTCTACCTCGTCATCGGCAATGACGTCTCCTTCCCGCGCGACGCCTCCCCGGCATCCCCGTATCGCGATCCTCGTCCCGACCGCCTGCTCCCCGATCCACATGATGCGGGCCAGGACGATCGCGTCGGCGCGATCGTGCGTACGGATGCCGAAGGTCGCGACTGGACGGTGATCGCGGGCGGCTTCCGCAATCCCTTCGACGCGGCGTTCTCGCCCGACGGTGAACTCTTCACCTGGGACGCCGACATGGAGTGGGACGTCGGGCAGCCGTGGTACCGTCCCACCCGACTCAACCATGTGGTCTCGGGGGGCGAATATGGCTGGCGCTGGGGCACCGCGAAGTGGCCGCCCTCGTACCCCGACAGCCTGCCCCCCAACCTCGAAACGGGCCTCGGGTCGCCGACGGCACTCGTCTTTGGCACCCGCAGTCGGTTCCCCGAGGCATTCCGCTCGAGCCTCTTCATGGCCGACTGGCAGCACGGCCGCATTCTCTCGGTGACGCTCGTTCCGGATGGTGCGAGTTTCGCGGCGACCGACACGGTGTTCGCGGAGGGGGCTCCGCTCAACGTGTGCGACATGGAGTTTGGTCCGGACGGGGCTCTCTACTTCATCACCGGAGGGCGAGGCTCCCAGTCCGGCCTGTATCGCATCGTCGCCGAGGCGTCCGATGCCGGTCCCACGCCAACGAGCGCTCCCCGAGACCAGGCTGCAGCGCTGGCCCGGGCACGCCGCCACGCGTTGGAGCGATACCATGCCGGGCCCGTGCCGGGCGCCGTCGATGACCTCTGGCCGGACCTCGGTGCCCCGGACCGCTGGCTGCGACACACCGCGCGGGTGGCGCTCGAACGACAGCCCCTCGTGAACTGGCGGGCGCGGGCCAGCACGGAGAAGGACGCGCTACGTCGCAGCGAAGCGCTCCTCGCCTGGGTCCGCGTCTCATCAGCGGAGGAGCGTATCGACGGGGTTCGTGCCGTGCTCGCCGGTGAGACGAGCGGAGACGAGCAGGTCGTGCTGACGGTGCTGCGCGTCCTCTCGATCGCACTCGCGCGGGGCGTCGACCTCGGCTCGGATGCGCCACGCGTCCACGACATGCTCGATCGCCTCGACGGCCATCCGTCGGAGGCCGTGCAGCGGGAACTCGTCGAACTACGGATCGCCACGCGAGCGCCAGGGGCGGTCCGGAACGTGCTCCATCGGCTCGACCACGCCGCCGGGCAGGAGGAGCAGATTCACTGTCTTCACGCACTCATTCGCTGGGATGGCGTGTGGGAACTGCCAGCACGCCGACGGGTCATGGAGTGGTTCCTGCAGTCGCGGTCATTCACCGGCGGGCATCTCCTGCCAAAGATCATGCGTCGCATGCAGGATGACTTCGTCGCCAGCCTGTCCACCGAGGAGCGCACGCACCTGGCCAACGAGATCGCGCAGCTCGAATCCCCCACGTCGGTCGTGCCTGACGCACCCGCGGCGGCTCCGCGAGCATTCGTGAAGCACTGGACACTCGAAGAGCTCGTGCCCCACCTGAGCGACGTCACGGAGGTGCGCGACCCTGCCAGAGCCCGCACGGCGCTTGCGGCCGCCCAGTGCCTCAAGTGCCACCGGCTCGGCGGAGGCGGTTCGGCCATCGGGCCTGACCTCTCGGCGGTCAGGCATCGCTTCGACCTGCGATCCATCGCCGAGTCGATCATCGAGCCTTCCAAGGTGGTCGATCCCAAGTACCACGCCACCACGTTCCAACTCGTGTCGGGCCGGGTCGTGACGGGACGTTCCGCGCAGGTCTCCAGTGGCGAGATCGTCGTCGAGGTGGACGCCCTGCGTGGCACGACCGAACGCATCGCGCGTTCCGAGATCGAGGTCTCCCATCCGTCGCCCGTCTCGCCCATGCCGCAGGGCCTCCTCGACACGCTCACGCTCGAGGAGGTGCTCGATCTTCTCGCCGTCGTGCGAGCCGGAGCGTTGCCCGCCGACAAGTGACGTCGAAACATAGGCAGGCGATGCGGACGAGCGTCCGCCCCTGCGATGACCACGTCAACCACGCTGGACATGCTGAGGCGACGCTGCCATATTTCCAAACCGCGGCGTGAAAACAACCGCAGGCTCGCAGTTCGTCAACGGGGGACCTTCCATGCACATGCTGTTCATGCTCGTGAGCACGATGGCGGGGGCGGCAGCGGTCACCGCATCGGCAGATGCGACGTCTCGTTCGGAGGCGCGGGCAGACTCGAAGCAACCGGTCCAAGTCCGGGTCCAGGTGCAGGTTCAGGCGGACGGCACCGGGAAGGTCGTGGTCCACGAGGCCGGCCCAGCAGACAGGCCGGCACCACAGGTCGATCGACCCGGGCCCGAAGGAGCCGACACTCCCAAAGTCATTCTGCCCAAGGTCGAGAAGCAGGCTGAGCAGGCCCGGGTCGCAGCGGAGCAGCACGCCGAGGCCGTGCGGAACGCGATCCAGCGGCTCACCGAACAGATGCAGAAAGGCACGGGCCAGCAGCCACCGGCGGCGCCCGGCTCATTCGGGATGCAGGGCAGCATCACGATCATCGGCCCCGACGGCGCGACCCACACGCAGACGTTCGAGAAGTTCGGCAACGGCGACCAGGCCCTTCCCGATGTTCGGCAGCTCGTCGAGCAGGCGCTCAAGGCCGCGGGCGCCAAGCTTCCCGAGGATGTCCGCGACAAGCTCGATCAGGCACTGGCTCAGCCAGGCCGCGTGGAGGCGCCGGCCGACGCACGTCCCGCCCTGGATGGCACCGACATCTCGAGCAAGCTCGACCGGATCCTCGATCGGCTCGAGAAGCTCGAGGCAGATGTGCAGACGCTCAAGGCCACGCGTGCCGCCGCAGAGTGACCCGAGTCGGTCGCCTCGAGATCCACGGTCTGCTACGGCTCCGGCCACCGCAGGTGCTTGTGGAGAAACGCGACGGAGCGTTGCAGGTTCATCGAGTGTCCGCCCTGGAAGAACTCGATCTCCGTGCGGTCGGCCAATCCGAGCTGGGCATAGAGCCAGCGCACCTTGGCGTATTCGTGCGCGACCCACGGATCACGCCCCACCAGGTCATGGTGCCCACGCTCGACCATGAACGGCCGAGGCACCATGAGGTAGGACATCTCCGCGTAATCGAACGTCCGCCCGAGGTTCCAGTAGGGCATCTCCCACTCGATCGTGCGCATGAAACTGAACGCCTCGTCGGTCGCCGCGACCTTGCGGGTCCACTGGTTGAAGTCGCCGGAACAGATCGAGAGGCAATAGCGCTCGAGGATCGGCGGCACGCGCACGGCCGTCTCGCCTCCGTAGCTCAGTCCATAGAAGGCGATCCGCTCGGGATCCACGAAGGGCTGCGCGGCGAGCCATCGGGTGATCTGGTCGTGTGACGCGATGATGAAACTGAAGAGCGTCGTCCCGACGTTGTTCGCCTTGCGGCACAACCAGCGGTAGCGATCCTCGCCGCGATAGAGGTTGTGGGGCGCGAAGGTCACGAAGCCGCGCTCCGCGAGCACGGCTGCCGCGTTGCTGTAGGCCGGGTTATTCGTGTTGACGAGATCGAGCGGCACGCCGTTGCGGCCGTGCTGGCAGACGACGACCGGCCGGCGCTCGCCGGGCTCGAGGTTCTTCGGGAGCACGAGGACGCCCCACGCAAAGAATCCGGGGTACACGTCGAGCACGACGTCGTACGCGGTCCACGCGTCGGACTCGGCGACGATCCGAGACCGGGCGTTGGGTGCCATGAGCGGATCGTCGAACCGGCCCATCGCCTCGGCGTGGAATCGTTCCCGGTAGGCACGCGCTCCCTCGATGAACGTCGCCGCGTCATGGGTCGGATGCCGCCTGTCGGTGCTCCACTTGCCCCCGGCGAGCTCGGGCATGACCGTGAAGAGAAACCCGTCGTCGCGCGTCTTGTCCGCCTGGCGGACGAGGCGTTGGACGTGGCCTTCGATCTCCTTGACGTACCGCAGGTGCCGCGCGGCCGGATCGAATGACTCGCGGCGATCCGCGAGCGTCTCGCCGCCCCACGGCCGCAGTTCGTGAGCGCCGAGCAGCGTGATGAAGCCCTCGAGGGCCGTTTCGGAAAGTGGCCCCGTTTCACTCACAACGATCGTCGGCGCCGCCAGCGTGCCCCCGAGCTCCACGCGGGCGATCTCGCGCATCACCGTGTCGAGGTGTGGCGGGCGACGCACTCCCTTTCCCGGCGGGAAGTCGGCGGGCTCACCAGCCGCTGCGCCGACCGCTTGCCCTGGTTCCCGATCGGACGAGGGTTCGGACCTCGCGAGGCACTCGATTACCAGCCCTCGCGGCAGGACGAGTCCGGCGATCTCCGCGTCGCCAAATTCGCGGAGCAGTCCCCACACATTGCGATCGATCGGCTCCCGCCAGACGTCCTGTCGAGAATCGAACGAGTCGCTGACGAGCACCGCATCGATGCGGGTATCGACGGCCGCTGCGTAGAGCGCGGTCAGCCCGCCGTCGCCACGCCCGCACACACCGATCATGGCTCCCGGCCCATGGATGGCCTCGAGCCAATCGACGGCGGCGAGCACCGTCTGCACCTCGTAGCCGATCACATGCCGACCCATGTGGTACGCCTGCCGGTAGATCCACTCCCGATAGGTCTGGTCGGACTTCGCCAGCTGCGCGTCGTCCGTGATGAGCTTTTCACGCGAGACGGTGACGGGCACGATGACCGTAAAGCCACTGGCCGCCAGTCGGGCGGCGGGAGCGCGGTCGGGCGCCTTGTCGTCGCGGACACTGCACGCCCCGTGAAGCCCGACGCACCCCTCGGGCACCTCCTCGGAATCCGGAACGAGGACGACGTGCCCGCGCGGCGTGCCCCGCGGCTCGACGAGCAGTCCACAGCCCCAGACGCCGTCCACGACCGGCCAGCGCACCTGCCACACCGTAAAGGCAGCCGTCTCGGCCACGAGCGGCTGATCGACGTCCACTCCATACCGCTCCATTGCAGGGGGCGGCCGATCATCGACAGCGCCGATGATCGTGCGGAACCGCTCCCGATTCGGCGCGACGGACCGCGCATAGGCCTCCGGCGACGAGAAGTCACGGCTCCATGCCCGACCACGCTGCGCCTCCGAATCGGCGATCTTTTGGTCGATGAACCGGTGCGCACCGTCCATGAGCCGCCCCGAGAGATCGGCCTCCGGCCAGTCGATCCTCGCCGTGCCGGGCAGTTCCTCACCCCGCGCTGGACTCACAGCCCGCGCCCCGAGATCGCCCAAGCACACGACCAGGCCCACGGCGAGCGCATCCAGCCAGCGACTCATGGTCTTTCTCCAGGAGTCGACCCCGCGGCGTGCCCGACTCGCGGCATCTTCATGCTGTCTTCCTCGAGGCATCTGGCACCAAGCGGCCCCCGCGGCATAATATCGTCATCCCGGGCCTTGGCGCTGCGGGATCATCGCCCTGGCTGACGGCGCGTACGCCCAGGGTCACACGCGCGCATCATGCCGACTGCCATGATGCCGGAGCACGAGATGCCGTCGCGAGATCCCATGCCAGTAAGCCGCGACCCACTCCCGGCAACCGTCGTGATTGCCGTTCAGTGCCTCCGCACTCCTCGCAACCGCCGCCTGCGGCCTCCTCGCGGCTTTGCCTTTGAATGGTGTTCGTGAATCGGCGAGGATTGTCCCGGGGTAGAACTCCTGACACGGCCGCGCGACTGCCCCAGGCCGGACGTCCTCGCCGCCTCGGACCCGACGACCATGCGACCCTCCATGTGGCTTGTGCTCGCGTTCCTGTTCTCGGGCACGGCGGCGGCCCGCGCCGGGGACTGGCCTACCTACCGAAGCGATCCGGCGCGTTCGGGGTACACGAGCGAGGCCATCCCGAACCAGTTGCGCGAGCGCTGGGTCTTTCATCCGGGGGCGGCCCCGCGACGCGCCTGGGTCGGGTCGGAGCGGATCGAGTACGACCTTGCGTTTCAGCCGATCCTCGTCGGCGATACGGTGCTCTTCGGAAGTTCCGCCGACGACACCGTGTACGCGTTGGATACCACCACGGGGCTCATCCGGTGGCGGTTTCACACCGAGGGCCCCGTCCGTTTCGCGCCGGTGGCCGCGGACGGGCGGGTGTTCCTGGCCAGCGACGACGGCTGGCTCTATGCCCTCGACCTCGGGACTGGCGAACTCGCCTGGAAGCACCGGGCGGGACCCGATCCGGACCGCGTGGTCGGCAACGGCCGCGTGATCTCGAGATGGGCCGCGCGTGGCGGGCCCGCGGTGGCCGGCGGCATCGTCTATTACACGGCCGGCATCTGGCCGAGTGAGGGCGTGTTCATCCATGCACTCTCCACGAAAGACGGGGAGGTCGCGTGGTCGAACGTGGATAGCGGCCGGATCGAGATGAAGCAGCCGCACGGCGGTGCGGTGGCGGTGAGCGGCGTGGCACCACAGGGCTATCTCGCTCTCGCCGAGGATGCCGTCGTCGTGCCGACCGGCCGCGCCGTGCCTGCGGTCTTCGATCGCGGCAGCGGCGAACTGCGGTACTACAAGCTGCAGGAAAACCAGCAACCGGGGGGCACGCGCACGGCGGTCGTCGAGTCTTCCTTCCTGAACACGGGCTGTCTCTTCGATCTCGCGTCCGGCGCCCTCACGAGCCGGGTCGGCCTCGGGCCGACGGTGGTCACGCCGACCGGCCTACTGCGGGCCGAGGGGCGATCACTCATGGTCTCGACCTGGGCCGACGCCGAGCGATTCGACCGCAAGGGAAACCCCGAGAAGGTCCGCCAGCTCGTCCAGAAGCAGATGATCCCTCTCGAAGCCGAGGTGACGGAACTGATCGTCGCCGGCGAGGACGCCATCGTCGGAGGCGAGAACTGGGTCGGCGCGATCGATTTTTTGGGCCAGCGGACGATGTGGTGGCATGCTCCGGTCGACGGGGTCGTCCGGGGACTCGCGGCTGCCAACGGCCGTGTCGTCGTCACCACTGAATCAGGCAGCGTCCATCTCTTCGACGGTCGCCCCGACAGGGTGTCACCGCCGGCCCGGGAGAAGCCGCCCGGACCGACCGTCGCGACGGCCCCGTCACCGATCATCGCCGATCTCCTCGCGCGCGTGCCCGAGCGGCAGGGCTACGCCGTCGTCTTCGGCGCCACTGATGCCGGTTCGGTCGCTGGTCAGCTCGCCGTCGCATCGGACTTTCAGGTCGTCGTGGTCGACGACGACCTCGGTCGCGTGCGGCACGCCCAGCGGGCGCTGGCCGATGCCGGGCTTCTTGGCGTCCGTGCATCGGTCATCCATGCTCCGCTCGCGGCCACCGCCCTCCCGCCCCAGTTTGCCAATCTCGTGATCACCGTCGAGACCGCGTTCGCAGACGACGTCGTCGCCGAGCAGCGCAGGATCCAGCGGCCCTTCGGCGGCGCGCGCTGCCGGCGCACGGACGGCACGTGGCACATCGAAACCAAGGGCGCACTGCCGGGCGCGGGGAGCTGGACCCACCAGAACGCGAACCCGGCCAACACGCTCTGCTCGGAGGACGAACTCGTGCGGGGCACCCTGTCGATGCAGTGGTACGGCGACGTGGACTTCGAGATCGCCAACCGCCACGGTCAGGGGCCGGCGCCCGTCGTGCACGACGGCGTGATGGTCGTCGGCGGCGTCGACGGCCTCTGCGCGGTCGACTCGTTCAACGGCACTGTTCTCTGGACCCATGACATCAAGGGCTTCCTCGCCGACTATGACGGCATTCACCACGACGTCGGTGTCGGCGACACCGGGAGCCCCTACTGCATCGGCGGCGACTCGGTCTACGTGAAGTCGGGACGGACATGCGATCGCCTCGACCTGCGGACCGGCAGGCGGCTGGCCCGCTTCGAGACGCCCGTCGCCGTGGACGCCGAGGATCGCAACTGGGGCTATCTCGCGTGGCACGGCGGGATGCTCTTCGGGTCGGTCGAGGATGCCGACCACAACGTGAGTCCACGCTATGAGCTCTCCGCGTTGCGCACCGAATCGGTCATGTTCTTTGCGATCGATCCCGAGAGGGGCGCGGTGGCGTGGTCGTACAAGCCTGCGCACTCGATCCGCCACAATGCGATCGCCCTTGCGGACGCCAAGGTCGTGCTCATCGACCGACCCATCGCCATGCAGGACCGCGTGAAGGAGTTCTCACGCCGTGGCCGCAAGGTCGAGACGCTCCCGCCCGACGCCCAGCCCGGCGGCGCACTCATCTGCTTCGACGCGGCCAGCGGCGCGGAGCGCTGGCGGAAGGAGCAGGACATCTGGGGCACGCAGCTCGCCGTCAGCACCCCGCACGGCATCGTGCTCATGAACTACAAGGCCGTGCCGCACGGGTTCTTCGAACTGCCCTCGGAGGCGGGCGGCCGTCTCGCCGCCTTCCGGCTCAAGACGGGCGAGCCGATCTGGTCACGCGATGCCACGTACAAGACGCGCCCGATCATCCAGGGCGAGCGCATCGTCGCCCAGGGTGGCGCCTGGAACCTGCTGACCGGCGAGCAGCTTCCTTGGGAATTCAAGCGTTCCTACGGCTGCAGTCAGCTGGTGGCGAGCAGCCGCATGCTGCTGTTTCGATCGGCCACACTCGGCTACGCCGACCTCGACCACGAGTATCAGACCGAAAATTACGGCGGCATGCGGCCGAGCTGCTGGATCAACGCGATTCCCGCCTCGGGCATGGTCCTCGTGCCGGACGGGTCGGCGAAGTGCGTCTGCAGCTACCAGATGCGTTCCTGGTTCGGTCTGCGAAGCGAGTGACAACACCGGCACGGCACCGCCCTGACGCGCGCGGCCGACGAGCACGGGGACGTAGATGAGCGGACTGATCGGGCACACGATGTACGGCATCCTGGCCCGTCACGAGGCGCGGGCCCGCGGCCTGCCGATCGCCGGGCTGCTCGCGCGGCACGACGCAACCTATCTCTGCGGCGCGTATCTCGGCTGTGACATCCAGACGATGCCCGAGGCCGTGTGCGTCGACACCGGCCGGGAGGTGGGCTATGGCACCGTGCCCGTCGAGAGGAGCCCGATCACGGGGGGCGCGGTGCGACCGTGGAGCCTTGCCTTTGACGGCCACGAGTATCGGCCGCGAGCCCTCCACGACCGCTTCTATGGCCGCGCCCACCTCATCTTCGGTTGGACCGCCGCGGAGCGTCAGCACGCGGTCCCCTGGGACCATCTTGCGGACTACGTGGCAGCGACGATCGGCGACGCGATCGACTTCCTGGGAGCGGGAGGCCGGTCGATCGCCTACCTCTTCGGCTGGCTCGTCCACATCGTGGGCGACAGTCTCATCAAGTCGCAGCATCCCGGCCTGCGGCTCCACCTTGTCGACGGCACCTACACGCCGACCAACCGCCCGATCCAGGACCTCGTCACGTTCCACGAGGTCGGCCGCGCGGAGCTTGGGCTCGACTGGGAGCGCACGCTCGGAGCGCTCGCCGCGACCCCTGTCGAGCCGGCTCAGTTGCACGCGATGCGGGTGGCCAGGCCGCGCGGCGCGCTTGCGGCGATCTTTCCGAACGCATGGGCGCCGGGCGACGAGGCCCTCGCGCGGTGCGTGCTCGCGGAGAATCGCCGCTACCTCGCCCCCTACGCAGAAAGGCTCCTCGACGAGTACCGTCTCACCGACGGTCCCGACGGACCCATGTGTGACGCCACGCTCAGCCGGCTTGCCGGGGGGCTCACCTATCGTCAAATGGTCGCCGCGGCCGAGCAGGCTCACTTCCGGGACGCACTCGACTTCATCGCCCACGAAACCGTCGACCTCTTCGAGCAGGTTCTCGACCGCGAGCCACGGGTCGCGGGTCTGGACGCCACCAGTAATCCCGCGGCACGATGAGTGCCCACTGCCGGCCTCGGAACGCGGCCCTGGTTACGCGACGCTTCGGCCGCCCACCGCAGTCGGGTGAACGACATCACTGACTCATCAGGCGTGAGATCGCCACCATGGACCGTACACCCCCACCCTTCCCCTCGGTCGCCGAACTCGAACGGCAGTTCGACATCCCGCCGGACACGTACTGCAGGCTCACGCCCGAGCACATGGGCCGCGCGATCGTGGCGTATCACGGTGGACCACGCCGCCCGGGCGAACCAGTCGGCTCCATGCCCGTGGGCTCGGAAGCGCATCGGCTCGACTGGCTCCGCCAGGAATTCGGCGACGACGCCGACGTCGAGAGAATCAGGGTTCTCGTGCAGTTTTTCGGAGGTCGCGTGAGCCGGGCCATGAAGCTCGACTGGATGCTCCCCAACGACGAGTTTGACCGGGCGGTGAGCGACGGGCTGCGCCGGCACTTCCCCGAACTCACCCAGGATGCCCGACTCGTGATCGCGGGCAACTACTCCTACAGTCACGCGAAATGAACCCGCTCACCCTGCCACTCGTTTCGCCATCAGGTAGTCGTCCATCACGAATCCGCCGCCGATCTCGAGGACGGCCTCTCGGACGATGTCGAATCCGGCCGCCCGATAGAACCCGATCGACGCCGTATTCTTCTTGTTGACCTGGAGCCACAGCTCCTCCCGGCCCAGCTCACGCGCGCGGTGCTTGACGCGACGCAGCATGGCTCGGCCGAGGCCCTGACGGCGCTGCGCGGAGTGAACGTAGAGCTGCGCGAGTTTCATGCCGGTCGCCTGCTGCCCGTCGCCGACCAGATTCGCCAACTCATAAGCGCAGTAGCCCACCGGTGCGCCCGAGGCCCGTAGCACCTCGAGCCATGAGTCGGTCGCCTGCAGCTGCACGCGCAGGGCGTCGTCACTGAATCGGCTCTCGAGCATGAACTCGACCTGGGCCGCCGAGATGATCCGCGTGTAGTGCTGCCGCCAGATCGTCCCTGCCAGTTCGCGTAGCTCCGTGAAGTCCGCCTCCGTAAGGGGCCGGAGCGTCACGTCAGCAGCTGGCATCGACCGCTCCTCGTGTCGAAGCCCAAGGATCCAACGCGGGGCGGCCTCATCTCGATTCACCGGAATGCCGCACGATGATCACTTCGTGCCCTGTACGAGCCATGCTGCCAGCGCTCCACGGCCACCCGCACCGTCGTCGAGTGCCACGGCTCCGGTCGCGATCGCCGATCTCGTGAGCGGCAGGAGCGATTCTGCTTTTTCGCCCACCAGCCGCAACGGCGAAACTCCGGCCGCAATCAGACCGGGGATGTCGAGGTAGCGGACGGCGCCTGGCAGGAAGAGCGGGTGCCGCCAATCGTCGAGGGATTCAAACCGAAAGCCGCCGGTATCGACCGCCGCGCGGTCGATCGAGGGACCCGCGACTGTCCGCGCCGCAAGCACGATCGGCGCGGCCTCGCCAAAGCCGGCAACCGCCACATGTGATGGCCGCGGATGCCCAGGCACCTCGGTGTTTCTGAGGAAGGCGAGGATGGTGAGCACGTCCTGAGCACTGCGGGCGATCGCCGGATCGTTGTAGCCAAAGGTGTAGCCGGCGAACTCGCGGGGATTCTTCACCGTGCGCTGCCGCGCCGTCTCGCTCCCGACGACCGCCAACTCCCGGGCATGGAAGAGATCGGCTGCGACGACCGCCGTTCCCCCGGCGAGGAGTGAGCGGATCTCGCTGGGCATGCGGCTTGGCGCCGTGTCGCCCTGCTCGATCACGGCCCGCCCGCCGGACGACTCGAGCCAGACGACCACCTTCTCATTCCAGTTGGACGGATAGAGCCATTCGACGGGAACCTCCTCCCCGTACGTCGTGTTCACAAGCGTCCCTCGCATGCGCACCACGTCACCCACCCGCTCCTTGTCGGACAGGTTCCACGCGACGACCCCCGCCGACGTGAAGGACCGGCTGATGAGCGTCTCGAACGCCGGTCGCAGGAGTCGATCCACGCCGTCCTGCGTCGCGGTCGCCTCACGAACGGTGGTTTCGACGTTGCGAGCGAGATCGGCGAGCAGCTTCCGCTCGAAATCCGGCTCGGCCGCGGGCGGGGCGGGATGGGAGGCGTCCCAGACCGAGAGCCGCTCCGGCGGCATGGGCTCGAAATCCCGCTCGATCACGGGTTCCTTGAGCCCGAGACGAAACTGCCGATTCAGGAATGTCTGAAAGGCGGAGCGGGTCACGGCGTTGTAGTTGTGCGGAAAGTGCTCACCGCGCAAAAGCGTGACGCGATCCTTCGCACCGAGGAGCGCGTAGAGCCGCTCGAGATCGGGGAAGCCCTTCGTCGCCATCTCCCGCGTCCAGTCGTCGGCGGTGTTCATGCCCTGGGGCTTGGGAGCGAAGAGGGCCGCGAATTCCACGTTGCCCGAGCCGATGCGGAGCAGCGACGCGTTTTCGCAGGTGCACCCTCCCTGCATCGAGGTGCTCACCATCACGACCGGATAGGAGAGGGCGAGGCGATCGTCCACGGCCGCCAGGAGCATCGTCTGTGTGCCACCGCCGCTCGACCCGGTCATCGCGATGCGGGCCGGATCGACCTCGGGAAGTGACAGGAGAAAATCGAGCGAGCGGATCGAGTTCCAGGTCTGCAAGCCCATCACGCTCTGCAGACGGCTTTCGGCCTGTGGACTGAAAAGCCCCCAGCCCTCACGGCGGTTCATCTCGGGCCGCTGCTTGGCGAACCCGTGCACGAGTTCGCGCGAGAGCTGCTGCGAGTCCGAGTCACCGAGCATGTCCCACTGCCAGACGACACAGCCCATCCTCGCCAGCTGCACGCACATCGACTGGTAGAGGCTCGCTCCACCCCGCTCGAACCGCTCGGCACCCGAGGCGATCTCCCGCCGGACCGCATCGGGGGATTCCATGGCCAGCCGCGCATCCTTGCGGTGCCCGTGCGAGAAAAGAACGCCGGGCACCTTCCCCGTCGCAGCCTTCGGTCGGTAGAGGTTGCCGGTGACGAAGAAGCCGGGCAGGCTCTCGAAATACACCTTGGAGATGCTGTAGCCGCCGCCGGGCGCATGCTCGTCGTCGATCTCGATGGTGCCGTGGATGACGGCATTCAGCGGCGTCTTCGTGGGCGCCGGCCAGAGCCCCTGCGACACGAGCACGCGGCGTCGCACCTCGTCGGCCCTCAGCTTCCAGGCGTCGGCCGATTCCGGGGGATGGAAGGGAAAAGAGCCATCCAGATCCTTGGGCGGCGAAAGCCTCGCGTCCTCGGCGCTGCACTGGCCTCCTGAGATCGCCACGGCCGCAAGCAGAATGACACCCAGGCACGTCGCCGCTGCGCGCGCCACGTACTCCACCGTCGCGAGGTGGCTTGTTCGCGTGCTCGAGTGCCCCATCAGGGCCGCGGGGGTGAACCGTTTCATCATGTCTCCTTGGTCGTACTCGCTCGTGATACTTGGGAACTCTCTGCCACGACGCTTCGTCAGTGTCTTTTGGCTCAGGGGCTCGGCTTGCCGGCAGGCGCGGGCGCCGGCGTCGGTGCCGTAGCCGGTATCGTGGCAGGTCTCGGGGCGGGCGAGCGCGGCACGAGCACCAGGCAGTCGAGCCCGAACATGTACGCCGGCCGAGCCTTCGGATTGGCTCCGGCGATTTCCACCGCCAACGTCGCCGTGCCGGGTTCGAGATCGTGCACGCCGAGCGACACCGGCAGGAGTGGAATGACCTGCGGGTCGTAGAGATCGACGGGGCCTGTCGCCGCTGCACCCTGCCAGGTGAGCGTCACGCTCGCATAGTCCGGGGCCTTCGTCAGAATCGCGAAGACCTCGTGCGGTCCGCGTGATTGAACGGGTACCTCGAGGACGAGACGGTCCCCCGGCTTCGCCCCGGTCCACCACGCCTGCGAGCTGCCGCTCCAGCGCCCCGCCGTGAAGCCCGCCATGCCCTGCGGTGCCAGCCGCCCGGTCGGCGGCGAACGTGGCACCAGGCTCTCACCCTCCACGGCACCGGCGATTCGGCCCTCGCCGTTGAACGGGGGCGGGCCCTCTCCCGGCAACGGCACCTGCGTTGGATGCCGCAGATAGGCCACGAGATCGACGGCGGACCGCACGTCGAGCTGCGCGAGCTGGTTCTCCGGCATGAGCGACTGTTCGGAGAGCGTGCGCGTCTCGATGTCAGCCACGGGCACGACGACGCGCTCGGTCGGCGCCTGGAGCGTCACCGCCTGCGGGCTTTCAGCCACGACGATGCCGCCGATCACGCGTCCGTCATCCGTGACGATCTGCGTCATCTGGTAGTCACGGCCCACGCGCGCACTCGGGTCGATCAGGTTCGAGAGCACGTAGCCAAGATCGGCCCGATGAGAGCCCGTCAATTCGGGACCGATTTTCGCGCCCACGCCATGAAGCATGTGGCAGGTGCCGCAGGTCTTGGCATACACCTCGCGGCCGTGGGAGAGATCGGCGACAGCAAGCGTCTTGTCGTCGAGCTGTTTCCGCCACCGTTCGAATTCGGCCTTGCGGTCGGCCGGCGTGGCCCGCACCGTGCCCCAGACCTCGGCGAGTCGCGCGAGGACCCGGCCATCGGCCGACTCGGCGAGTCGCCCGACGGTAAACGCGGCAAGGTCGTCCCGCGGCACGTCCTCCCGCTCGATCGCATCGAGCAGGGCAAGCGTCCACTCGGGGCGCGCCGGGATGCCTCGCAGC